>NZ_JARVSX010000020.1:0-194656 GCF_030208975.1 Pseudomonas sp. ME-P-057 | reverse complement strand
CGCCCACCGCTGCGCTCGTTCGGCAGACAGAGGGTCAACCCGGACACCGCAATGGCGGCACGCGGGCATGCACCGATGGGTGATTTGAGCAATACGTTACAGATTTCGGTGCAGCAAGTGCCCTGTTGTTGCTGACCAATCTGAGATGGCAAAGCAACATCTGTAGGAGCCGGCTTGCTGGCGAATGCGTTGGGTCAAACCGACGGCTCGCTGACGGAACGGGTTCGCCAGCAAGCCGGCTCCTACCGATTCAGGGCGTGATCACAAGCTGCGTCCCGCCCACCGCTGCGCTCGTTCGGCAGACAGAGGGTCAACCCGGACACCGCAATGGCGGCACGCGGGCAGGCACCGATGGGTGATTTGAGCAGTACGTTACAGCTTTAGGTGCAGCAAGTGCCCTGTTTTTGCTGGCCAATCTGAGATGGCAAAGCAACATCTGTAGGAGCCGGCTTGCTGACGAATGCGGTGGGTCAAAATCCGACGGCTTGCTGACGATACGGATTCGCCGGCCGGCTCCTACAGATTCAGGGCGTGATCACAAGCTGCGTCCCGCGTCCGCAATCAGAACTCTGCCAGCGCTCTTCTGGCTTTTTCCCGCGCGCCGCAGACGGTCATCTGGCACCAGCGCCGCCGACCGTTTTTCGAGGTGTCGAGGAAGATCCAGTCGCAGTCCGGGGTTGCGCACACCTTGAGCCGCGAGAGCTCGCCGGAGGTCAGCAGTGTTGACGCCTGCACGGCCAGCCGGCCCATGAAACCGTCGGTCATCGAACCCAAATCGTCGCCTAGACGCCAGCGCCACAAAATGCCAACCGGCGTCGATACGAGTAGCCGCTGGTAAGCGGTGGCCGCCAGTGCCTGATTCAACGCCTCCAGGCTCTGCGCGTCGGCTTCCCGCCCCAGCGCCAGTGGCAACAGCAGACGATACAACGCTTCACGAAAGTCGATCATTTGCTGAAAGGCAGTCAGCGTCTGCCAGGAGGAACGCCTCACCAGCGCCACGAAATGCTGATGCTCGTCTTGCTCGATCAGCCCGGCATGAAAGAACCAGTGAACCACGTCCTCCAGACTGCTCAGCTTATCGACGACTTCCTTCAACCCTGTACCCGGGCGACGTCCGTCACAGGTATTCAGGTAGTCCAGCACCGCTGACCCGCCGACGAGACGGATGGCATTGATCTTCAGTTGTCCGATAGACATGGCAGGCCTCAGCGCAAAGCAGTGCATGAATGATGGCAGACAATGGGCAGAACGCTTTGGTTTCGGACGGCCGAGGCGTGTAAAGAGGGCCCGCAGTGCTGTGGTGGACAGAACGGTGCGATGAGCCCGCTTTTATTCATTGGTTTGTCGCCAAGGCGTTTGTATAGTGATTTTTTCCTGCGGGATTGGAGTCGGCAGCGTGACACAAACGAATTTCGAGACCGACATCCGGGCGATCGGTCAGATTGACTCCATACCGATGATCCTGCGAATGGTGAAGCGCGTTACGGGCCTGGGCTTCGCTGCCGTGGCGCGGGTCACGGACCGGTACTGGGTCGCTTGTGCGATTGATGACTCTATCCAGTATGGGCTGGCGCCGGGCGATAAGGTCGACGTCGCGACGACGATCTGCCACGAAATCTCGCAGCACAAACAACCCGTCATTTTCGGCCACGCCAGTGAGCATCCGGTGTTCGCCACCCACCCCACTCCCCGGCTTTTCGGGTTTGAAAGCTATATCTCGATCCCCATCATTCGCGCCAACGGCGAGTTTTTCGGCACGCTTTGCGCAGTGGATCGCACGCCTAGCGCGATCGAAACACCTGAAGTGCTGGAAAACCTCACCCTGTTTTCACAGCTGATCGCTGCAAACCTGGACATGCAGGATTCGCTCGATCTAAGCCAGCGTGAGCTGCTGGACGAGCGTGAGACCAGTCGGCTGCGCGACCAATTCATCGCCGTGCTGGGCCACGATTTGCGCACGCCATTGAGCGCCATCCGCATGAGCGCCGATTTAATCGACAGCCGTGTCACGGAGCGATCGACCCGTAAACTGGTTCACGCCATCCAGACCAGCACTCAGCGCATGGGTCTGTTGATCGAGAACGTGCTCGACTTCGCCCGAGGACGTCTGGGCGGCGGCATCCCGGTGCGCCGGACCCACGTCGACGATCTGCAATCTGAGCTGCACCGGGTGATTGAAGAGGTGCGCAGGTCTCACCCCGCAGCGAGCATTCAGCAATCCATTGACATCCCCACGGCGATTGATTGTGACCGGGTCAGGGTGGGGCAATTGCTGTGCAACTTGCTTGGCAATGCCGTGACCCACGGCGACACGCATTTTCCGGTCACGGTTCGGGCGGGGGTGGAACACAACCTACTGGTCATTTCGGTGACCAATCAGGGTCAACCCATTGAGCCGGAACGACTGGGGCTGCTGTTCCAGCCGTATACGCGCTCGGAGAAAAGCGGCTATGGCGGCGGCCTGGGACTGGGTTTGTACATCGCCGCAGAGATCGTCAAAAGCCACGGCGGCTCGATCTCCGTCGTGTCCACCGCCGCTGACGGCACGTGCTTCAAAGCCACTCTTCCGTTACACGGGGCACCCCACTTGTCCGACCACGACATGGCCGAGTAAGCGCAGCGCCACGCCTGAGTCAGGATCAGTAGTTGCCCGCCCAAAGGCGCGGCCGACGAGTGGCCCAGGCCATCTCGCGCTCGAGTTGCCCAGCCAGCCCCAGCAGCATGCCTTCCTCGCCAAATCCGGCCATGAACTGCATGCCGATGGGCAAGCCGGTTTCAGGGTCGTGGGACAGCGGAACGGACATCGCCGGCGCACCGATGACATTCGCCAGCGCAGTAAACGGAGACTGATCGAATACGTGGTTCATCCAGCCTCGCCCGTCCAGCTGCTCCTGCGCAGCGTTGTAGTGGCCGATCATCGGGGCCAGGCTTGGCAAGGTGGGCGACAGCAGCAAGTCATAAGTCTCGAAGAAGCCGCCAAGCTTTCGGGCCACGGTGTTGCGCTCGAACAAAGCGCCCAACAATTCGGTGGCACTCAGGCCTTTGCCGTACTGGTACAGCGCCAACGTGGCCGGCTCCAGATGGCTTGCATCGATGCTACGCCCGGTTGCGGATGCAATCGCATCCACCCAGGCCGCCGTGTTGGACGACCAGAACCGCCCGTTCAGTTCAACGAAAGCCGCCCAGCTCATGCCGATATCCGGTTCGATTTCTTCCACCCGGTGCCCTAGGGCTTCAAGTTGCCGGGCCGCCTGTTCCAGTGCCCTGCCGACTGAAGGGTGCAGCGCGTGGCCATTCAACGGCCGCGTCTGCACACCGATGCGCAATGAACCCGGTGTGCGCCGGGACTGCGCGAGGAAGCTCTCGGCCGGTACGGGAATCCGGAAGGGATCACCCGCTGCGTTGCCATGAATCGCGTCCAGCAACGCCGCACTGTCACGCACCGAGCGGGTGAGCAGGCCGTGTACGGCAAGGCCGCTCCAGACCTCATCGAGGTCTGGCCCCACGGGCACACGTCCGCGGCTCGGCTTCAGGCCGAACAGGCCGCACATGGAAGCCGGCACGCGAATGGAACCGCCGCCGTCGGTGGCGTGAGCGATCGGCACCATACCTGCCGCGACAGCTGCGCCAGAGCCGCCACTGGAACCTCCGGCACTTCGCTGCAGGTCCCAGGGATTGCGGGTCGCGCCATGCAGACGGCTTTCCGTGGTGGTGCTCGCCGCGAACTCGGGTGTCGTGGTCCTGCCCAACGGCAACAGGCCGGCAAGACGCAAACGGGTCATGAGCTGCGTATCACTCTCGGCGGTGCAGCCCAGCGCCAGCCTGCTGCCCAGTTCGTTGCGCCGCCCCTTGGCCGTAATGCCCACGTCCTTGATCAGAACAGGCACCCCGTTGAACGCGCCTGTTTGCGGCGAGCGTTCGTCGTCCCATGATTCGATCACCGCGTTGATCTGCGGGTTGAGCACTTCGATGGCGTGCAAAGCCGCAGTACGAACCTCGTCGGCACTCACATGTCCGGCCTCGATGAGCTGACTCAGGCCGGTGGCATCCTTTTCGGTGTATTCACTCAGGTGCATGGCAATCTCCAATTCGATATGATCGATACTCTTCGGTATCGAACGATACCGAAGAGTATCATGCGATACTTCCCGGTATCGCTGTCAAGGAGAAAACGATGCGCCCCTCACCTATTCCTCAGTTGCCGCCCAGAGAGCGCATCATCGAAGCCGCCACTGCGCTGTTCATGGAGCAAGGGATCACGCGCGTCAGCGTGGATGCCATCGCCGCCCGGGCCTCGTCGACGAAGATGACGGTCTACCGCCATTTCGAAAACAAGGATGCGCTGGTGCTGGAGTGGCTGGGGCAACTGATCGAAAGCTACGCCGATGCTCTGGACCGGATGGCAGCGCAGTACCCTGATTCGCCGCGTCAGCAATTGCTGGGATTCGTCGATTTCATCGTGCAGGACCTGGCGCGCTCGGGTTATCGCGGCTGCCCGTTCACCAACACGCTGGCCGAAGTGGCCGAGGATGATCATCCCGTCCGGGCGATGATCCAGCAGCACAAGCAACAGCAGTTCGCCCGACTGACCGCCCTCTGCGCCGCCATGCACCTGAACGAGCCTGGGCACGCCGCCGAGGAGCTGACGTTAATGATGGAGGGCGCTCAGGTGGTGGCGCAAAACAGGGGCATTGAGCACGTCGGTGAACGCCTGACCGCGATGGTGCAGCGGCGGCTGGGGTCGTAACGGGCCAACCTTGCCGCCGCACTGCTTGCTGGATTGGCTGATTGACAGCCCCTTTATGCTGACGACTTCAGACCAGCCAAGGGTTTTCCTGCAAATGGCGGGCTTCAAACGCTTCAATGGCCTCGCGGCGCTGCAGCGTCGTGCCGATCGCGTCCAGCCCAAGCATGAGCGACTGTTTGCGCAAGGCTTCGATTTCGAAATCGATGCTTTGCCCATCGCAGAGCTCGATGCGCTGGCTCTCCAGATCGATGGCGATAGACGCCGTGTCGCCCTGGCTTATGCGGTCGCTCAATGCCTTGAGTTCGGGCGGCGTGAGCGTGATGACCAACACCCCGTTGCGCTGGCAGTTGTCGTAGAAGATCCCGGCGAAGCGTGTGCCGATGAGCGCCCTGATACCCAGCTGCTGCAAGCCCCACACCGCGTGCTCCCGACTTGAACCGCAGCCGAAGTTGGGCCCGACCACCAGAAAGTTCGCGTTCTGCCACGGCGCTTGATTCAGTACAAAATCAGGGTTTGGCGTGCCGTCGGCCAGAAAGCGCAAGTCAAAGAACACGCCCCGGTCCAGCCCGCTGCGATCGATGCCCTTGAGAAACTGCTTGGGCATGATGACGTCGGTGTCTACATTGGCCGCAGACAAAGGCGCGGCGATACCCTGAACCCGAGTAAAAGGTTGCATATCAAACCTCCGATCCAAATTGACGAACATCGACCAGATGGCCAGTGACCGCAGCAGCGGCGACCATTGCCGGGCTCATCAGGTGGGTGCGCGCACCCGCGCCCTGCCGCCCCTCGAAGTTTCGGTTGGTGCTCGACGCGCAGCGATCTCCCGGATTGAGCACATCGTCGTTCATGGCCAGGCACATTGAGCAGCCCGACTGGCGCCACTCAAAACCGGCATCGCGAAACACCTGCGCCAACCCTTCTGTCTCGGCCTGATCGCGCACTTGCGTTGAGCCGGGAACGATCATCGCGCGCACGCCCTGCGCCACGCTTCGGCCTCTGACGACACGCGCCGCGTCGCGCAAGTCTTCGATGCGCGCATTGGTGCACGAGCCGATGAACGCATGGCTGATGGGGATGCTCGCCAGCGCCGTGCCCGGAGTCAGGTCCATATAACGCAGCGCACGCTCAAGGTCCTGCCGCAGGATCAGGTCAGGCTCTTGCGA
Source organism: Pseudomonas sp. ME-P-057 (assembly GCF_030208975.1). Lineage (NCBI taxonomy): Bacteria > Pseudomonadati > Pseudomonadota > Gammaproteobacteria > Pseudomonadales > Pseudomonadaceae > Pseudomonas > Pseudomonas sp. ME-P-057. Next base: position 188,743 of record NZ_JARVSX010000020.1, on the reverse strand, counting down.
GGGGTCCGGCACGCAGCCGGTAATCGCGGCAGCCTGGTCCGGGCTGGTGCCCCAGGTGACCATGGGCTGCAGCTTGTCGATGTGCATGTGCACTTCGCGGTCGAACCGGGCGCCGACATCGGTGTGCAACGACTGCCATCGCGCGACCGCCTGATTCCACAACTCACCCTTTGGCGCGCGAGGCTTGTCGGCCAGGTAGGCATAGACTTTCTCGTCCGGCGCCATGAATGCGCCCCTGGCGCCGGCCTCCACCGCCATGTTGCAAATGGTCATGCGCGCCTCGACGCTCAGCGCACTGATGGCCGGCCCGGTGAACTCGATCGCGTAGCCGGTTGCGCCAGACGCGCCGATCTGCCGGATCAATTCCATGATGATGTCTTTGGAGACCAGCCCCGGGCCGGGCTGGCCTTCAACGGTCACGCGCAGGGTCTTCAGCCGCTTGTACACCAGTGTCTGGGTCGCCAGCAGGTGTTCGATTTCAGAAGTGCCGATGCCGAAACCAAAGGCACCCAGGGCGCCATAGGTGGTGGTGTGGCTGTCCCCTGCCGCGATCACCATGCCAGGCAAAATGAAGCCCTGCTCGGGCGCCACCACATGCTCGATGCCCTGGCGCTTGTCGAGAACGTTGAACAGCTCGATGCCGAAGTCCCGGCAGTTCTCCTCGAAGTAGCTCACCTGGCGCGCGCCACCGGGATCCGCCATGGCTGCATTACGTTCCGGGGCCGTCGGGTTCACATGGTCAACCACACACAGCGTCGCGCTGGGCCGCCAGACACCACGCCCGGCTTGCCGCAGGCCGCTGAAGGCTTGCGGGCTGGTGTATTCGTTGGCCACCTGGCGGTCGATATAAAGCAGCACGTGGCCCTGGTCATCCAGTTCACAGACGGTGTGTGCGTCGATGTGCTTTTGATAGAGCGTCTTGGGAATGTCGGTCACGATGGGTACCTGTTGTGGTTCGCCTGCTGCCATCACCTGTCGACTGCGAGGCGATGCAACCTGACTCCAAGATAGCCTCGCGACCGCGCCCATCAATGGCGGAAGAGTGGATGCAAAGTCCACGAAACGTGCATGACGCAACGTTTTACCCCTGCGATTAACCCGCCCGAAACACACTTCATGAACTTTCCCCACACGCCTGGGCCCTTGCATCGTCCCCCGCTTGACCTCAGGCTTTCGGGGAACTGCTCAAGGAGTCGAACCATGTTTGCCGGATTCCAGACCTATAAACGCCACGTCAACGGCGTCGACATCAATTTTCGTATGGGCGGTACAGGCCCCGGTCTTTTATTGCTGCACGGCCACCCTCAGACCCACGTCATCTGGCACAAGGTCGCGCCTCGGCTGGCCGAGCATTTCACTGTGGTAGCGGCTGACCTTCGCGGCTACGGCGACAGCAGCCGGCCTGCCGCGGATGCCGAGCACAGCAATTACTCCAAGCGCACCATGGCGATGGATAACGTCAGGTTGATGCGCTCGCTCGGTTTTGAACAGTTCAGCGTGCTGGCCCATGACCGGGGCGCACGCGTTGCCCATCGCCTGGCCCTGGACCATCCCGATGCGGTGCAGCGCCTGGCGTTGCTGGACATCGCGCCCACGCTGGCGATGTACGCGCAAACCGATGAAGCCTTCGCCCGCGCGTATTGGCACTGGTTCTTTCTCATTCGGCCGGCACCGCTGCCCGAGAGCCTCATCGAGGCCGATCCCGAGCAATACCTGCGCAGCGTGATGGGCAGCCGCAGCGCCGGCCTGACACCTTTTACTGACGCCGCCTTCGCCGAATATGTGCGGTGCCTGCAATTGCCTGGCAGCGCCCGGGGAATTTGTGAGGATTACCGCGCGTCCGCCGGTCTGGATCTGGAGCACGACCGCGCGGATATTGCCGCCGAGCGCCGTCTTGAGATGCCGCTGCTTGCCCTGTGGGGCGCCGATGGCGTGGTTGGCCGCTGCTTCGAGCCGTTGAAGGAATGGCAAAAGGTCGCGAGCGATGTGCGCGGTTACGCGCTGCCGTCAGGTCATTACATCGCCGAAGAAGCGCCCGAACGCCTGCTCGAAGCGGTTGAGGATTTTTTCCCGGAGCTGCTGTCGGCGCGTTCGCCGAGTGGCGTTCCTGGAGGCAGCCAATCGCACGTGCCCGGCTGAGCCCACACTGGAACAGCGGGGCTCAGGTGCGTCGACACGGTGCTATTCTGATCGCCCCTTTGGCCACCCGTTTCACTCACGATGACGCTCATGAAAGGCTCGACGCCGCTTCCCGAGGATCTGCGGGTATTCCTCACCGTGATCCGAAAATCCGGTTTTGCCAGCGCCGCCGATGAGCTGGGACTGTCGGCCGCCTACGTCACCAAGCGCATCCAGATCCTCGAAAGCACGCTGGGCACTCGCCTGCTGCACCGTACCAGCCGCCGCGTGAGCCTGACCGATGACGGTGAGCGTGTGAAGGTCTGGGCCATGCGCATTCTTGAAGACTTCCAGGGCATGGCCGACGAGTTGGGCGACGCTCACCAGACGCCTCGGGGCCGGCTGCATCTGTGCAGCAGCTTCGGTTTCGGTCGGAACCACGTGGCCCCGGCGGTATCGATGCTGGCCGAACGTTATCCCGAGCTGGAGATCCGTCTGGACCTGTTTGATCGGGTAGTGGACATCGTCAGCGAAGGCTTCGACCTGGAGATCCGCGTGGGCGACGACCTGCCCGGACAGCACATCGGCCGCCAACTGGTCCGGAACCGGCGCACCTTGTGCGCGGCGCCGGGTTACCTTGAACGCAGAGGTACCCCGCAATCGCTTGCGGACCTGGAGCATCATGATTGCCTGGTCATCAAGGAGCGCGACAACGCCTTCGGCGTGTGGTCACTGGAACGCGATGGCGCCCAGGAGACGGTAAAAGTGCGCGGGCCGCTGTCGTCCAATAGCGGGGAAATCGTGCTGCAATGGGCGCTGGATGGCCGAGGCATCGTCTTGCGTTCGATGTGGGACGCCAAGCCGCTGCTGGAGCAGGGAAAGCTGGTCCAGGTGCTGCCCGGCTACCACCAGAATGCAAATGTCTGGGCGGTGTACCCTACGCGCCTGGCCCACTCGGGCAAACTCCGCGCCTGCGTGGAGTTTCTTGAAAATCACTTTATGGCGCTGTCGATCTGAGCGGGGACACCGCCTGCCCGGCTGGACAGCACCACCCATTGTAGGAGCGCGCTTGCCGCGAAGGGTGTGCAGGCACCACGCAAGCGCGGCGGGTTCACGCCCGGATCAAAAGACCGACCAGCCAATCCGCGAGCTCAGCCGCTCCAGCGCCGCCATCCCGGCGAGGGAGTTGCCTGCAGCATTCAGCTCAGGCGACCACACGCACACCGTGAACTGCCCCGGCACGATCGCCACGATGCCTCCCCCTACACCACTCTTGCCGGGCAGACCGACGCGGTAGGCGAAATTTCCGGCCTCGTCGTACAAGCCGCTAGTCGCCATGATGGAGTTCACCTGTTGGGTCTGCCGCCGGGTGAGGATTTGCTCGCCGCTGTGCTTGCAGAAGCCATCGTTGGCCAGGAAGCAGAACGCCCGGGCCAGATCCAGACAGCTCATTTTCAGCGCGCAGTAGCTGAAGTAGCTGCGCAGCACGGTTTCAACCTCGTTATGGAAATTGCCGAACGATTGCATCAAATACGCCATGGCCGCGTTGCGCGCGCGGAATTGATATTCCGAGTCGGCCACACGGGCATCGATCATCACCTGCGGGTTGCCCGACAAGCGCCGGGCGAAGTCACGCATCGACAAGGTCGGCGCGGCGAAACGCGACTGGTTGATGTCGCAGATCACCAACGCGCCGGCATTGATAAAGGGATTGCGCGGGCGCCCGCGCTCGAATTCCAGCTGCACCAGCGAATTGAACGGCTGCCCCGAGGGCTCATGGCCAAGGCGCTGCCAGATGGCCTCGCCGGAGTGGCCAATCGCTTGAACCAGGCTGAACACCTTGGAAATGCTCTGCACTGAAAACGGCACCTGAGCGTCACCCGCGCAATAAAAGGTGCCATCGTTGCCGTACACCGCGATGCCCAACTGTTCGGCTGGCACGTCGGCCAGCGCGGGAATGTAATCGGCTACTTTGCCCTGGCCGATCAGGGGACGCACTTCGTCGAGGATCTCGTTCAACAGCGTTTGCATGGCGGACCTTGTCATTGTTTCCCCGACGGCAGCAGGGGCTAGCATTCAAGACGAATGCAAAACGGACGGCATCACACGTTCGATGAGAACTTCACCGGTTATTTTTGCGGGGGGTGCGTTGCGCCGCAAGTAATCGGAAGAGCCCAGTCAGCGCAACAGGTCTGCGGCGTTGACCATCTTGAGGCCCCACTCCACACGCTCGGGAATGGCCCGGACCAACTGCTCGCGGTCCTCGCCCAGCAACGCCCGAAGCTGATGCGGGGCGAATACCAGATCGATGAATTGACGGGCGAGCCCGTCAGGGTCGGACGGCTGGTCCGGGCCTGCGAGAATGGCCGAATGCACACGCAAGAACCCGCCTTCCCAGCCCAGGCGGTTCACCTCGGCGGCCAGCGACGGGGCGCGGGCAGACGTGGCAATCACCAGGCGCATCATGGCAAGGGTCCGGGGTTGCAGCGCATGTTCCAGAATGCCGCGACCCACGTGTCGCAGACGGTCTTGCAGCGGGAGCGAAGGCGTGGTCTCGGAAGGGACCTGCAATGTGGCGACATGGCGCTGCACCACCGCCTCGAACAGCGCCTCTTTGTTGGCATAACGTGCATAGAGGGTGGCTTTGCTGGCGCCTGCCGTGCGGGCAATGTCTTCACATGACGTGCCGTCGAGACCGCAGGCCAGAAAGCGTTGCAGGGCCGCATCCAGCAACCTGCGCTGGACCTCCCCCGCTTCGCTCTGCCGGGGCCTGCCGCCTTTGGATGGAGTCTTGATTGTGGTCATGGCCGGCAACTTACAGCCGCCTTGTTTGTTCGTCAACTAAACGGTAACGTTCAGTTAAATCGGCTCGGCAAACGCCGTTTCCGTCCCTTCATTCCGATCATGAGAGCGCTCCTTGAATCACACCACTCAGTTACCCATCGTGGTTGCCGGCGCTACGGGCGATCTCGGCCAGCGTGTCGTGCATGCCTTGGCCACGCGCGGCGCCCGCATCATCGTGCTGGTTCGGCCCGGCACTGAGCCGGGACGCCTGGAAGGATTGCAAGGCAACCATACCGTGATCATTCCAGTTTCACTGGATGATGCTCACGGCCTGCGCCGTGCCGTTGCCGGCTCGGGTTGTGTGGTCTCCACGCTCAATGGTCTGGAGACGGTCATCATCAAGCAACAGACCGCGCTGCTGGAGGCCGCCGTCGCCGCCGGAGTCCCGCGGTTCATTCCCTCGGATTACTCGCTCGACTACACCCGTACCCGCCCCGGCAACAACCGCAACATGGACCTTCGCAGGCAATTCGCTGCACGGCTCGACCACGCCGACATCGCCGCGACTTCCATCCTCAACGGCGGTTTTCTGGAGTTGCTGGAAGGCGATGCCCCCATCGTATTGCCCGGGCGCCGGGTGCTGCACTTTGGCGACGCGCAGCAAGCGCTGGATTTCACGGCCAAGGACGATGTCGCGGCCTTCACCGCCGACGCCGCCCTGGACCCTGACACGCCGCGTTTCTTGCGCATTGCCGGCAACAGCGTGTCGCCCGCGCAGATCGCCAACACCCTGGCCGAGCTGACAGGCCAACCCTACCGCACCTTGCGTCCGGGCAATCTCGCTGCGTTGTCGGTGATCATCTCCGTGGTGCGTGCGCTCACACCCGCAAGCGACAAGCCTTTTCCTGCCTGGCAAGGCATGCAGTATCTGCGAGACATGATGAGCGGCCGCGGCAAGCTGCTCGAGCTTGACAACGACCGTTACGGCCAACGTGAATGGGCATCCGTGCGCGACACCCTGGCCCGTATTCATGTGCAAGGAAACCGATGATGACCGACCGCATTCACCCCTTCCCCATCCACATCCCGCAAGCACAACTCGACGACCTTGCCGTACGCCTGGCCCAGACCCGCTGGCCTGACCCGCAGACCGTCTCCGACATCAGCCAGGGCCCGCAGCTTGAGCGAGTCCGCGCGCTGGTCGAGCACTGGCAGAACAATTACGACTGGCGCGCCACTGAAACCCGGCTCAATCAGTGGAACAGCAGCCGGACCGAAATCGACGGGCTGGGCATTCACTTTCTGCACATCCGTTCGCCCCATGCTGACGCCCTCCCCTTGCTGATGACCCATGGCTGGCCCGGCTCCCTCCTGGAGTTCAATGCGATGATCGGCCCGCTCACCGACCCCACCGCCCACGGCGGGCAGGCCAACGACGCATTCCATCTGGTGATCCCGGCCCTGCCGGGTTTTGGTTTCAGTGACAAACCACGCTCGCCGGGCTGGGGCGTGGGCAAGACCGCTGCTGCATGGGTTAAATTGATGGAACGCCTAGGCTATGGCGACCGCTGGGCTGCCCAGGGCGGTGACTGGGGCGCGGCCGTGACGACAGCGTTGGGTCACATGAGCCCGCCAGGCCTGGTGGGCATTCATCTGAACATGGTGATGTACCAGCCCACCGACGCTGAAATCGCTGACGCCACTCCTGAAGAACAGCGCATGCTGGCCGACGCTCAACGCTATGAGCGCGAGCTGTCCGGCTACATGAAAGTCCAGAGCACCCGTCCGCAGTCGATCGGCTTTGCGCTGGCCGATTCGCCGGTCGGTCTTGCGGCGTGGATCTACGCGTTGTTTCAGGACGCCTCCGACAGCGCCGGGCAACCGGAGCAGGTGATCGACATCAACGCGTTGATCGACGACATCATGCTGTACTGGCTGCCCAACGCAGGCCCCAGCTCGGTGCGTTTCTACTGGGAAAGCATCCGTGAAATGCAGACCCGCGGTCCGGCCCCGCCTCAGCCCACGGCTGCGGGTGTGAGCATGTTTCCCGGCGAGCTGCTTCGCCTTTCCAGGCGTTGGGCGCACGCGCGGTTCGATGATCTGAGGTTCTTCGCCGAAGCCGAGAGCGGCGGCCATTTCGCCGCTCTCGAAAACCCGACGGTACTCACCGAGCACGTGCGCGAGACCTTCCGCCTGCTGCGGTGAAGTCTCAGCCCCCTGGCGCCAGTGCCGCAGCCGGCCTCGAAGTCACAGGTGAACCGGTTGCACAGGTGCAAGCCGCTTATGTCGACGCCGGCACCAGCAGTCGCGGCAACCCGGACAGGTCCTTCAACACCGCGTCCGGGTGCCAGGCCGGGTCGAGGGGCTCACCTTCACGGTCAATCCAGACCGACCGAATACCCAGTTCCTGGCACACTTTCAAGTCAGAGAACTGGCCCATGGCGACGTGAATCGTTTCATCCCGCGTCACCCCCATGACCGCGTGAGCATGCTCGAACAGACGGTGATCGGGCTTGTAGGCGCGTGCCTGCTGAGCAGTGATGACAAAATCAATGGGGGTTCCAATCGCGGCGATAGTGCCGGCAATTAATGCGTCGCTGGTGTTGCTGATCACGGCGATCCGGTAATGCTGGCGCAACCGGGCAAGCACCTCAGGCACCTCGGGGTGCGGCGCGATCTTCCCCAGAGTGGCCAGGAGGATTTCAAGGTCTTGGGCATCGGCCTCAAAGCCGTTTTCACCCAACGCTTCGCGCAGGCTCGCTTCAAGCACCGCCTCATAGTCCAGAAAACCTGATTGCTGTTGAAGCTCAACCGCGCGCTCACGCAGCCGGACCGCGAGGGCCGAGCTGCGTTGATCCGGGGCCTCGGCCGCGAGATGTCGCTGGAGGATGGCGGCGGCAGCGTGGCGGACGGCTCGGTGCCACTGCACCAGTGTGCCGTAGCAATCAAAGGTCAGGACCTTGGTGCGGGAATTGATTTCAAGCATGGGAACAGGGTCTCCGAGGATGGCTTAAACGTCTTTCAACTTTAGCCCGCCAGGCATAACCCAGCGGCAATTTAACCGCCACAGTCGCTGCACTATTGGTCGTCGGGGTCTGCGTAGGCTTCTGCCAAAAGGGCCTGGGCGTGCCCCTCGAGGAAGTCGAAAACCTCCTCCTGGATATGCCCGTTGTATTGCTTGCGCCAGCCCTTTGATACGACCCCATTCTGGTCTAAGCACTGCATAATCAGCTTACTCAAGAGGCTGCCGCGAACGTCGTAGTTGTCATTAACCAGCTTGAGCAACGTGTCGTATCGTTGCAAATATTCGGTTTCTTCCCTCAGTTCGATTTCCAGGGCACGCTTGGCCATTTCCAGAGTGAAGGCTACACATTCAGTCGCATCCCAGTAGCGATACAGGCTTGGGTCGCCGATGAAGTTAAGCGACATATTGTCGGCATCAATCCAACGAACGTCCCAGAATTGCCGTGCTGGTTTCGAGAAACTCTGCAGGGCTTCAAGATAGCGTTGCTCTTCGCGCTTCATGGCCACGGAGACCGGAAGTAACAAACCGTTCTCCAGCGCACCGCTGCAGCACAATGCCTGGTGTATCAAGAAGCGCGACAGTCGGCCATTACCATCCATGAAGGGATGCAGGAAGACGAACCCGAACGAGGCAATGCCAGCGGCCACCAGCGGATCAAGCTCCAAGGGTGCACGATTTGCGAAGGCCATGAGTTCGAACATCAGTTCCCGGCAAAGCTCTGGAGGAGGGGGAATATAGGTGACCCCGGCCGCTCCTCGAAAGGAGTTGGTCAGGTGGTTCTGTTCATGCCGGAAGGCCACCGCCCATTCGAGCGGTTGGGAAATCGCATTGTTTTGCAAAGAGACCAGGTAGTCTTCGGTAAGCGGCTGGCGATCATGTGCCTGGCGCAGCAACTGAACGAAACGCTCCGACTTCTGCTGGCTTGGTGCTTCCTTTTCAATCGCAAATGATGAGTCTGTTTCGCTCAGGTACGCCCAGTTGATGGCACGATCCATCATCTCCTTAGGCAGGGAAGCAATAAACTCTTTCGAACGCCCTAGAATGTCGTATTCAAGCAGGGCCTGAACCTCCGGCGTTCGTTCTACAGTCGCGCAATATTGGAGCGTCCCTAGCCCGTTAAGTCCACGCGCCAGCGGTTGTTTCGCACCGAAGGGCCCGTTATGTAGCACTCTGGATCAAAAAGCAGGACGCCGGGGCCCCGTGGCTTGTCCGCATAGTCCAGCGAACGTTCGGAATAGGCCTCCCAGAGAAAGCAGATTTTGCGCAGATATCCGCTGCTGGGAGATTGGGTTATGGCCTCTACCAGGAGTCGACTTTCAATGCGAGGCAGAGCCTGCGCCAAGATAGAGAGGTTGACGCCCTCATGTTTAAGCGCAAAGACAATGTGGGCGAGGTAATCACCAGCGTCCGGTGCGACCGCCGGCGGAACTGCGAGCGCGCCGTTGATCTGCTCAATGCGGGTGACGGGTTGAACGAGTGCAGGCATCTTTACCCCTATAACCTCCAGCTCCATCGCCTTGATCAGATGGGCGTAACCCACTAGATTTCCCATATCTCCCCCTCTCTATGGCTGGATTTTCTTAACCGCGCCAAGATTTTCTTAAAATGTGCGGCGAACACTCAGAAAATATTAACCGACAACGGCCAGGCGACCATGAGGGATTTGCAACTAAGGCGTTTGGCTTCTTTGAAAGCGGCAACGCCGAGAGGTTTGAGATCCAGATCAGCCAACCTGGCCAGCATTCGTTAAAGCTTTCCTGTTTCAGGTCGAACACTATCCATTAGGGATCAGTGTTTAACCAAGAGGGGAACCGTTGGAATGCGGATGTTCAAGGAGCTATACGAGTCAATCGAGCTGCAGTTTTTCAACACCCTGACCAAAAAACTCTCGAGCCTCTTCCTGCTCGTCGCGGTCAGCGGCGGTGTGTATTGGCGCGCCGTGAGCACGCGTACGGACATCCTTGCGAAGCTGAGCAATACCTCACTGGATGCGACTGTGGTGCAGGGCATCGAGAGCAGCCTGGACAATCTTGGCAACGCCATCCTGTTCAGTACGCTGTTTACCTTCGCCATGATCAGCTTCATGGTGTGGTATTTCCGTCACCTGATCGTGCGCCCGGTCACGCTGATGACCCACGCCCTGGAAGACATTGCCAACGGCAAGGGCGATTTGTCCAAGGACCTGCCGCTGCTCACCCACGATGAAATCCGGGTGCTGGCGAGCACGTGCAACCGCTTCCTCGCCAGACAGCGGGAGACCATCAGCGAGATCCAGGCGCTCACGGTGCAGATTGCCGTCGAGTCGGCGCGCTCCCTGAAAAACATCAGCGATTCCAGCGACAGCGCCACCCATCAGGCACGTTTTGCCAAAGAAGTGATGGAGCAAAGCAATATGGCGGTGGGTAATATTCACGAGGTCTCACAGCAGACTCAGGGCATTACCAGCACGACGGCGCAGAACCTCGACATGGCCCGCAACTCGTACGCCGAGCTGCTGGAAGTCACCGGCAAAATCAGCGAGATCTCCAACAGCCTCAACGAATTCAGCACCCTGGTCGCCGCTTTGACACAGCGCTCTTCGAGCATCAAGTCCATCGTTGGTCTGATTCAGAAAATCTCCTCGCAGACCAATTTGCTGGCTCTCAACGCTGCCATCGAAGCCGCACGCGCGGGTGAGAGCGGACGCGGATTTGCGGTGGTTGCCGACGAGGTGCGCACGCTGGCGCAAAACGTCAGCACGGCCACCGATGATATTTCCCGGGACATCGACGCGATGTTGCTGGAAGTCACGTCCACTCACGAACAGACCTCGCACATCAGCCATAGCGCGCGCGAAACCCGCACGATCGTGGAGCGGGCTTCCGGCCACTTCGAGAGCATGATCATTGATTTCGAGGCCACCAGCGGCAAGCTGGCGGGCATTGCAGAGCACGTCGAGAACTTCGCCGTGAGCAACAGCGGAATCAACGAGCGGGTCGCGCAGATCTATGCCGACAGCCAGTCGATCGATCAGCGCATGCAGCATTCCGCAACCGCTACGCGCGATTTGCTGGGCGTCGCCGAACGCGTACAGGCGATGCTTGGCAGTTTCGTGCTGGGTCACGGCGCCCTTGATGCGGCGGTCACCCGGGCGGGGAAATGCCGCGACACTCTCCAGCAACGCCTGGCAGAGCTGCAGCGTGAAGGCCTGAACCTGTTTGACCAAAACTACAAGCCGATACCGAACACTGACCCGAAACAGTACGTCACCAGCTACAGCGAGCGCTTCGCGAAGGTGTGCCAGGAAGAAATTGACGCACTGACCAAAGGCACCAAGGGTGGCAAGGTCTCCTTCATCGTCGACAACCGGGGCTATTGCCCGGTCAACAACAGCTGGGTCTCGAAACCGCCCACCGGTGACCGCGCCATCGACCTGCCGGTGTGCCGCAACAAGCGCATGTTCGCCGACCCGGTCGGCCTGCGCGCCGCAGGCAATACCCAGCGCTTTTTGCTGCAGACCTACCTGCGCGACACCGGGGAAATAATGACCGAAATCGACGTACCGTTCTTTTTTGACGGTCGTCATTGGGGCAACTTGCGGATGGGCTTCGATTCGTCGGTATTGCTCGCCAAGTGACCTGACAGCGGCAAACGAGTGTTGCCCCGGCAGTGGGTCGTCGGGGCGATTACCGATACCCGTACGCCTGGATGTTGAACAGGCTGGCGTACCGCCCGCCCCCAGCCATCAGTTGCTCGTGGGTGCCTTCTTCCAGAATCCGGCCCTGATCCAGCACGATGATGTGATCGGCGTTGCGCACGCTGGAAAATCGGTGAGAGATCAGCAACGTCATGCGCCCCTCGGCGTACGTGCGGAAGCGCTCGAATACGGCAGCCTCCGCCGCAGCGTCGAGGGCGGCTGTCGGTTCATCCAGAATCAGCAGATCGGCCTCACGGCGCATGTAGGCCCGTGACAGCGCCAGCTTTTGCCATTGCCCGCCGGACAGTTCCTGGCCGCCGACAAACCAGCGTCCCAACTGCGTGTGGTAGCCGTTGCTCAAGCGCTCGATGAATTCGGCGGCGATCCCTTGAGTGGCCGCATCGCGCCAACGGGCCTGGTCATCGAACGCTGCGACGTCACCCACTCCAAGGTTTTCGCCGACCGTCATCTGGTAACGGATGTAGTCCTGAAAGATTACCCCGATGCGCTGGTGCAAGGCCTGTTCGTCCCAGTCCTGCAAATCGCTACCGTCCAGCAGGATCCGGCCCTCGTCAGGTGTATAGAGCCGGGTCAGCAGTTTGATCAGTGTGGTTTTGCCCGAGCCGTTTTCGCCCACCAGGGCCAGGCTCATGCCCTGCTTCAAGTGCAGGCTGATGTTGCTCAGCATGGGCTGGGCGGCACCGGGGTAGCGAAACCCCAGCTGCTCACAGCGCAGACCGTCGCCCGGGCGCGCTCCGGCCTTAAGCGTGCCTCGGCCAGGCGCCACCGGCACCTCCAGGTATTCGTAGAGGTCGGACAGGTACAGGCCGTCCTCGTACAAACCGGCAATCGCGCTGAGGCTGGCAGTGATGGCGACCTGTCCTTGCTTGAACAGCACCAGGTACATGGTCATCTGCCCCAGGGTGGTCTGGCCGCGAACGGTGTCCAGCACCACCCAGGCGTAGGCCACATAGAACGCGGCGGTGCCCAGTAGCCCGAGGGCAAAGCCCCAGGCGTCGCGGCGCAAGGTGAGCCGGCGGTCTTCGGCGTACAGGCGCGTGAAATTGTCGCGGTAGCGCTGCAGCAACAACGGCGCCATGCCGAAAAGCTTCACTTCCTTGGTGTGAGCCTCCTGGGACAGCAATGCTTCCAGGTAATTTTGCTGGCGGGTTTCCGGGGCGCGACGCTGAAACAGGCGGAAGGCATTACCGGAAAAGTGCGTCTCGGCCAAGAACACCGGCAGCGCGCCGAGCACCAGAATCAGCAGCGCCCAAGGGGAAAAATGCACCAGTAACACTGCAAAGCTGGCCAGCGAAATAAGGTTCTGCGCGAGGCCCAGGCCTTTTGTAACCAGGCCCAGTGGCCGGGTGGACGCATCGCGGCGCACGCGCACCAGCTTGTCGTAAAAGGCCGAGTCCTCGAACTGCAGCAGCGAAAGGGTCTGGGCCTTTTCCAGGATCATCATGTTGACCTTCTGGCCCAGCTGCACCCGCAGCAGAGCCTGCTGCATCGAAAGCGCCCGTTGCGCCGCGGCCAGCAACGCCAACACGCCCGCCTCCGCCAACACGTAACGCAGGACAGGCCAAACCGGCGCCTGGCTTCCAGTCGCATGGATCTGCATCGCCTGAACCACGGCATCGACGATGCGCTGGCCGATCCAGGCGGCAAGTGCGGGCAAAATGCCGGCGATCAGCGTCGCCACGATCAAGCCGCTGAACAGGGGGCGGGAAGTCTCCCAGACAAGGCCGACCGCCCTGCCGCTCTGGGTGGAAAAAGCAGTCAAGCGAGTGAACAACGACATTGGAAGCACAGGCTCCGGGTGGGCAGTGACAGGGGATTGTACCGGCTGGGTCGGCACGCCTCGCCGGTATTGTTGACGCAGCAGCGCGGGTTGCGAATGAGACCGGTCTGGTCTCGAGGAATTCGATCTGAACGTCCTGGTGCGTATGACGCAGTAAAGGTGCATCAAGCACGCCCGGCACTCACGACATTCAGTCGCGATGTTGGGCTCGTCATTGTGACCCGACAAGTCGAGCGACAACAGGCGCAGCGGTAGCAATGCCCTGCCGGTGAAATAGTGGCCCGATGCACGCGGCGCGGCGAATCCAGCGCCTTGCCCGCTTTGTCGTACGGATTGCAGCGTCACGAATAGCAATACATATCATTACTGTTACATATCAAATATCATTCGCGCTCTTTGGCATGGACGCCAACACGTCTTTCTTCCAGCTAAGGCTCCCCTCGATGCGTCGTACGTTGCTGTCCCTTTGTGTGCTCCAGGCTTGCTCGCCTTCTTCGTGGGCTGAAGAGATCCCCGCCCTGCCCCACAGCCTGGAATTGGAGGCGACAGACATTGTCGGTACCGCAGATTATGAGTCGGCCTTCGGCCCGGTGAACGGATATCACGCCACTCGTTCAGCCAGTGCCACCCGCACCGATACCTCGATCCATGAAACTGCCCAGTCGATCAGCGTCGTTTCCAGGGACGTCGTTGACGATCTGGGTGCGACGCGTCTGCAGGATGCGCTGGACTACGCAGGCGGTGTGGGGCGGGCCAACAATTTTGGCGGACAAGGCCTCACCACCTTTACCGTACGAGGCTTCACCACGGGCGAGTTCTATCGCAACGGGTTCCCGATCAACCGGGGCTACCCGAATATGCCCGACGCCAACAGCATCGAGCGTCTTGAGGTCATTCGCGGCCCGGCCACGACTTTATACGGCCGTGGCGATCCGGGCGGCACGTTCAACGTCGTATCCAAACAGCCCACTGCCGAACGCACCGTGACCCTGGGCAGTCAGCTCGATGATCAGGGCATGAAACGCGGCACCCTGGACGCCTCTGGCCCGCTGGACGATGAAGGTCGTCTGGGGTACCGATTGAACGTCATAGGCGAAGGAGGAGACACATTCAGGGATCACGTCGAAACCGAGCGGTACGGAGTTACCCCCGTCCTGAGCTGGCAAGCATCCGATGACACCAAGGTCGTTTTCGAGGGGGATTTCATGCGTAACAATCACCCGCTGGATCGCGGCGTGACGCGTTACGCCAAGCAGATCGGAACGGCCTCCCGGGAGACCTTCTTTGGCGAGAAAGACGCCGGCAAGCTGCACAACGACAACAACATGGCCCAATTACGTTTCGAGCATCTGCTCAATGAGAACTGGACACTGGCCGGCGGTTTCCAGTGGCTGGACGGTACCTTGCAAGGTAACGCGATAGAAGCCAATGGCGTGGCTGACGACGGCCGCACTCTGGGCCGCAATTTCAACTACCGCAAGCTTGAGTGGACGGATAAGGATACCCAGCTGAACCTGACCGGCCACTTCTCGACGATGGGCCTGGACCACACCTTGCTGACCGGCGTGGAGGTCGAAAATTACGATTACACCTCCATCATTCAACGCTCCAGCGGTGCCGTCAGTGCGTATCCGATCGACATCTTCAATCCTGTGTACGGTCAGCCGCGACCTGCCTTGACCCGTACACCCACCCACGACAAGGAAAACCTCAAAACCTACGCGGCCTTTGTGCAGGATCAAGTAGCGCTCACTGATCGCTTGAGGTTGTTGGGCAGCGCGCGGTTCGAGCGTTTCGAGCACGACTACAACACTTACGTGCCGGGCGGGAAAAGCTGGGAGGCGAGCGACAACGCGGTGACACCACGCTTGGGCCTGAGTTACGACCTGACTGACACTGTCGCGGTCTATGCCGACACCGCTCGCTCGTTCAAGCCCAACACCGGTGCGAGTCGTCAAGGCGGCGGCTTTGAGCCGGAAAAAGGCAAGTCCTATGAGATCGGCGTCAAATGGGAAGCGCTGGATCGCCAGCTCAGCGTCGATGCCGCGATCTATCAAATCGAAAAGCGCAACGTGCTGACCACAGACCCGGTCGACTCAACCTTCAGCGTTGCGGCAGGCGAAGTGCGCAGTCGGGGCCTGGACATCAACGTCGCCGGCAATGTCACACCCCAGTGGCGAGTCATCGGCGGTTACGCCTACGTCGACGCTGAAGTGACCAAGGACAACGTGCTGCAATCCGGCACACGTTTGTTGAACATCCCCAAGAACAGTTTCAGCCTGCTCAACATGTACGAGTTTCAGGATGGCGAGCTGAAAGGGCTCGGGCTGGGTGTAGGTGCGAAATACGTTGATGAGCGTGCCGGACAGACCGCCAACACGGCCTTCAGCATGGGCAGTTACGCCGTCGCCGATCTACTGAGCTACTACAAGGTCAATGACAAGATCAGGCTGAATCTTGACGTGAAAAATCTGTTCGATCGGGATTTTGAAGAAGGCGCGTTCGGCAATGTGTACGCCTACCCTGGAGAGCCCCGCACCGTTCAGGTGGGTGTGTCCTATACGCTGTGAGCGGCCTGGCGGGCGGGAGCAGTGACGGCTGTTGACCCCAGTGTTTGACGCGCATTCGCACACCCTTGGTGCGGTTTTTCGATAAGGGCCTCTCCGACCCTGTGCCCAAGCCGATGAGTGAGTCTTGCCTCCGCTCGACGCACAAGGGGCCATGGGTCGATGGCTCTTCCACCCGGCAAAAAGCTACCCAGGTCGCATAGGGTTTTTTGGACAAGCCCATTCCGGGTGGCTACGATGCCAACCCTGCGCACCTGAACCGCCTATGGGTTGTGCAGACCACTTTGCCAGGGACGACAAAAGATGTCTGAGTTTTACCAGTACTTCAAAGAAAACATGGACGCTCTCGGGCTTGCCGCCCCCGAAACGCTTTTCGCCAACGCAACCACTGCGCTTGCGACTGCCACGGCCCTGGCCACCCAGATCGACAAGTTTGGTTCCAGGGTCACCCTCATGGAAATCGTTGGTGCTGGCACGCGGCTGGAAAAGCTCGCCGTAGTCGGCGCCTGCTCGGCCGCTTTCTACGCCGGCGCCGTTGTTGGCAGCATCGCAGTGGCGACAGGACGCGTACTTGCCAACGGTACGTCGATGTCTGACGTCATGTTGCTGCTGACGCGTAACCAGCTGGACCGAGAGTGGATGCGGACCTGCATTCAGCGGCACCCGGGCCTCTACACGTCGAACCACCCAGGGAAGATGCTGTATCGACACTGGCAGCACACCGCATGAAAGATTCTTTCCTGCTGTTGATCTGCGCCCTTGGCCTTTCGATGCTCGCCTGGGCAATCTTGCATTATCTGGGCGACGACGCGTTTTCGGTGCTGAGTGCCGTGCTACTCATCTCATTAGGGCTGGATAACTTCCGCTTGCGTCGTGCTCTGGCCAGAGACCGCGGCGCTGCGAGGAAATAACCCTCACGACGAATACCGGCCATCGCGTCGCCGTATTGGTAGGTACACCGCTGCATCAGACGAAGTTTCAGCCAGCCAGACTGACTGCTCACCTTTTCATGGGTTCACCCTTCGGCAACTCGCACGAACCTTTGGGCTGGGACTTTTGCCGGACGTGATCTGGGGCGGGTTCCGTAAGCGCGGTTCTTCGTAGAGCTATCAAGCATCTGCCAGGGATTGAAGGCGGTTGGTCGCGCCTGACCGCTTTCGATCCAACGTGGTCAGCTGACCGGCGGGCATGGGCTGGATGACGGCCACCAAGGAGCTGCAGATTCGATATGAACGTGCTTCTGCGTTTGAGGCATGAAAGAGGTATCAAGCGTGCCTAGCGCTATCGAAATCCAGTCGGCGAACTCGCCTTGTGATCGCGACCAAAACAAGGTTGAACCACATTGCCCGCAGAACTCCCGTGATGCAATCTCAGAGTAAGCGTAGCTTCTGACCCATGAAGAACCGCGAAGTATTTGCAGCGCGCCGCGCGGTACGCTGCCGTACGAAGCGAATGCTGCGCCATGAGCTTTGCGACATTGGCTGCAGTAACAGTGGCTGACTGCTTTTGGCGGGCCTAGCAGCTCATAAACCACGGCTGCGCACAGGCAGCTTCCTTGATAAACCTCTGTCATACGTTGTTCCGTGCAGGTGATTAGGTGCCAGCTTAATCGCCGCAATCTAAGCGGTCGAATGACTGACCGCTTTCGGCCAGAAGCAGACGGTGGACACAGTGACGGCGAATGGGTAGCGTCATCGATACTGCATTCGAATCTGAAAGGCGACAGGGCGTCTGGGCCACGTCGCATTGTCTGAGCCACCTGTAAGCACACCACGAGATCACAGCTGAGATGACGATCGCAAAAGTTCAGCACTACGTGCCGCAATTTCTCATGCGGAACTTCGGTAACGGAAAGAAAGATCAGGTCTGGGTCTATGACAAGTCCTCGAATCGAAGCTTTCCTTCAAACACAAAGAATCTTGCCAGTGAAAATCGGTTCTACGACTTTGAGTATCAAGGCCAGCCGCTATCTATCGAGCCGTGGCTCTCTGAATTAGAAGGGCATGCCAAATTAGTGATCAGCACGATCCTCGATGCTGACTCGCTATCTAGCCTTGCGGATGAGCAAAAGCACATCTTGGCCTCGTTCCTTGCGGTACAACTCACCAGAACCAAGACCTTTCGCGAGGAGTGGAACGCGTTCCCCAGAATGGTGAGGGAACACTTCGAGCAGAACGGCGATCAAATTGCGCCTGGGTCACAGGCCGAAGAGCTTCTTCGCGATATTCCGGAGAGCGATTCGAAGGAACAGACCGCAAGGATTGTCTTCAGCGCCCCCTCAATTTACGCAGATCACTTTCTAGGCAAGGACTGGGTTCTCGCTGCGACATCAAGACAACATCCATTCCTTCTAAGCGACAATCCATTAACGCGTCAGAACATGATTGATCGGGCTCTTCGAGGCAACCTTGGACTGACGACTCCAGGTATTGAAATCTACCTTCCACTTTCGCCTACTCGTGCTCTGGCAATGTGGTGCCCTACTCTAACCCATCTTGTTCACCGTGGCGCACGGTCATTGGTTGCCACGCGAAGAGCGGAAGATGGAGCTGATCCCGAGGGAATCGTTGCCATGAGCGATTCCCTTTTGAGTGGCAAGCCAGTGCAGTACTCAGTTGCTAATGTTGAGAATTTCAACTCCCTGCAGATTGCATGGAGCGAGCGCTATATCTTTTCTACGTCCAACGACTTCAACCTAGCGCAAACAATGCTCGCGGAATATCCGAATCTTCGACGAGGACCACGTTCAAGGCTGGCTTAATATGCTGATGCCTAACCTTTTTATCCAAAAGGCCCCCAATGCGCTAGGCATGATGGACGCCTGTTTTGTCAGACTTTATGAATGTCCGCTACGGGTCGATAGCTGCCGCTACATTGGTAACTTCTGCGAAAGGACGTCTGAGACACTGGTTGACGTTCACTCACCTGCGCGTCCGATATCCTCCCGGGTAGGCATTGTCCAATCCGAAGCTCTTCGTTCATGAACCGAGTCAACGTGATCAGACCTATAGGCGAACGCCAACAGCTAAGCGGCAAATGCGGTTGCCGCCAGTGCCAATCTTCCCAATAGAGCCGCATCCCTAGACAACCTACCCGGTCCAATGGCAATCCGGCCTTCTCGAAGGTAAGCGAAGGCCGCTTGAATGAACCACGCCTGCACTGCCAGTACCGCCCAGAAGTGGCTCCAGTCGCCGGAAAAACGCAACACTGCACTGCTCAATGACGCGATAGCCATCAATGCCAGTATCGGGTACCGATAGCGCTTTAGAATTCCGGGGTTGCTGGCTTCTCTCTCCATCGACCTTTTCCCGCTCCAATCAAGATTGAACTGCTCCAACCATGGAACCTGCGGTGTTTCTGATAACATCCGCCCCCATTCAATTAGCAACACCAGCATCGACACACGGAGAGTGAAAATGAAACGCCTGCACTGGCTCCTCGCTGGAAGCTGCGCCGCGCTTCTAGCAGCTTGCAGCAATCCAGTTCCCTTTGGAACACCTGAAGATTTGGCCCGTATGAAGCAAGATCTCAACTTGGCGTATTTGCCGTCGACCGTGCTCCCTCTGAAATGGGCCTATTTTGACTATGGCGTTCAACAAGAAGGGGTGGACACAGTTGATACGCTCGCGCTGGTCCAACCCGGCTTACTCACACTGGTAGGGTATGAGAAAGGCCACTACGTCCGGCAAGCTGAAGTTACCAGCGCGTCAACCGACTGCATGTATATTTTTAAGGGTGATGTCAGCGCACAGCCGGTGTGGTTACTGAAAGCTGATCGCCCTGTATTTTTGACTACCGGCAACAGCAGAGGCCTAATCGACGTCACCCGACGTAAAACACTGATTGATCAGATGACGGCGGCGGGCTTCATTCCCCACCTTGATGCCCAAGGAATGGCTTATCAGCCAACCGGAATCACCGAACGAAAGCTCGTGATGATGACAGGCTATGGGCAACGCGTTGAGTTAATGGAGCAGAACAAGACTCACAACGTCTGTAAAAAATAAAGCTAAAGACCCGAGGCGGCCTTTTTCGAGGGGCTGCAACCGGCCAGAAGCGGCCATTCTCCTCGAAATCGGCGGCATATCGATCTACGCTACACAAGGCAATAATGCCGTCGTATCTATTAAGCTGCGATCGGCAACAATTCATTTTTTTGCGCCAGCGAACTTGATACACGCTCTAACCATCGATGTTCTTCAGTGCCTGGATTAACTAAAAATCATGCTTTTCATCAAATAGCTTGCTCATAAAGCCTTCAGGGTTAGCAAAGTAACTTTTCATAATTAGGTAGTTTTCAGTTTCTGAATATTCCTTCTCTTCCAATCCTTTATTGGTAAACTCCCAAATTCTGGCGCCCGGGTAAGCAATTAAAATTGGTGAGTGAGTTGCAATTATGAACTGCGAATTTTGTTTTGCGAGTTCCGCTATACGTACCAGCAGAGATAATTGGCGTTGGGGAGATAGCGCAGATTCAGGCTCGTCTAGTAAATACAATCCGTTTCCTCCGAATCGATGTAAAATCAGATCCATAAAAGCCTCACCATGAGACCTTGTATGAAGATCGTTCCCCCCGTATGAGTCCTTAATAGCTGGCCCGCCAGGTCCGCAATCCAACTTATTCATCTCTGTAATTACATTATAAAAACTTTCTGCCCGATAGAAATAGCCATCTCGAGGTCGCTTTGCTGTGCGTGACAAGCGCAATGCCTTGGACAGTAGGGATTTTTCATCGCTGGAAGAAAACTTGAAATTTTTACTGCCTCCCTCATGATTAAAGCTACATGAAACTGCAATAGCCTCTAAAAGAGTTGACTTACCGCTGCCGTTTTCTCCAACGAAAAAATTTATCAAGGGGTGAAGCTCGATTTTGCTAATTGATTGAATTGAAGGCAAATAGAAAGGAAAATTATTCTCTTTTCTATAGCTCTCTAAGATTTCAATTCTCTTAATGTAAGGCATTAACTTCCTAGCCGTAGCTGTCTTATTTAAGAGTTATAATTATACGTGTGACAGTTAAGGTTATTATAAATAGTCTTTTTGTAGTTTGGCTCTTTTTTATAAGCACTAGATAGGTCCGACATAAAACAAACTATTCTTGGCTCGCGCCGCGGTTGCGCCGGTGTTTCGGCCAAACTCCTAATTTCCAATTTATCGTCTATTGACGGCGTTTGCTCAACGGCCTCCGTATATTTTATTTAATTTCAGATTGTGGTTCTTATTGCAGAGTTCGGCTTTAGCGGTCCAATCATTGATGCTCCAGTTTTACGCTGCGTTCGGGGAAAATTATCGAGTCAGGTGAGCACCAATGCGTTCGGCTAGCATGATAGTAGTAAGATTTGTCGCTACCGATGGGATATCCGGGATGATAGAGGCATCCACAACACGCAGTGCCGCGATACCTCGCACCGCGCCCCAATTGTTGACTACGGCGGCCTTGTCACCGTCCGCGCCCATCGGCACGCTCGACGTGGGGTGCTGATAGCCGGCGACATTGTTTACGATGTTTTGTCGCAAAGCCTTGCCTTCAATTACGCTGCTACCAGGTGTCATTTCATGGTCAACCAAGTCAGCAAACGGTGCACTGCGGCCAATCTTGCGAGACAGTTCTACAGCTTCGACCATGCGATCCAAGTCATTTTCCTGTTCAAAAAAGTTGTACCGAATGTTCGGCGCAACTCGGGGGTCACGGCTGGTCAGGCGTACGCTACCGTTGGATTTAGGCAATGTGACGGCGCATGCCAGCACTATCGCACCGCCGGTAGGGCTTGCCTTTGGGTCGATCAGGTGTGTACCGGAGATATGTAAGTCCAGATCGTCCGGTGCGGCGTGTTGCGAACGAGTCCAAGCGATGGCGCCGCCGGCTGGGGTCATAGCAATTGCGGAGGTCTTCAGCGCGTAGACGTTGAAGAAAAACGGATGTTCTTGCAACCGTTCACCTACCGGTAGATCAGCGACGGTGCCGATTCCCATCTCGCGAAGATGGCCTTGTGGGCCGATACCGGAGCGTAGCAGGATAGCGGGGCTGCCTATGGCACCGGCCGACAAGATCACTTCGCCGGCTGGAACTATCTCGCCGTCTACTAGCAATACACCTATGGCGCGTTCTCGTTCTATCAGGACGCGGTCGGCTTCAGCGTGGCCGCGGATAGTGAGGTTGGCGCGAGCCCGCACGTCTGCACTCAGGTAAGCCATGCCGGTATTGATTCGGGTGCCGTTGATGACATTCAACGGGTAGGGACCTACGCCGTGCTGGCGCGCGCCGTTGAAGTCATCCACGAGCGGCAGTCCAACTGACTCGGCAGCCGCCACGAAAGCACGCATTGAGATAGTATTCTGCGCAGCAGTGCGCTGACGCACTGGAAATGGGCCGGTACGGCCATGCCATGCATCTTCGCCAGTGGGCGTGTTTTCCATCGCTCGGTAGGCGGACAGCACTTCCGGCCAAGCCCAACCTTCGATTCCGCGTCCGGCCCAGCGCGCAAAGTCGGCAGGACGCGCACGCATCGCCACAGCAGCATTGACCGCGGAGCTACCACCGATCACTCGGCCGCGTGGGATGGCTATGTCGTGACCTATCCGAGCTGAGTCGTCACTATGGTAATGCCAGTCGTATTCGGGAGAGGCGGCAACTAGGTCGGCGTTCGTCAGCACTGCTGGATAACGGTCGGGCGCAAAGTCGGGACCTGCGTCGAGCAGCAGCACACTGCGCAGCGGGTCGGCACTGAGACGTGCTGCAAGGACGGCACCGGCAGATCCACCACCGACGATCACCACGTCAAACTGCTTGCCAGTCCGAGGGATCTCTTTAGTTTTACTGGAGCTGAGCGTTGCACCAGAGGCAAACGTAGCAGCGCCTGCCGTCATTGCAACTAGCACTGCCTGTGCTCCCAAAGCTATCGCGCCGCGTCGTGTGATTGTCAAAATCATAGATTCCAGATCAGGTATCGTTAGTGCCGTCGAGGATGAGAGGCAAGAACCATGGTAGGAACGCGTACCTGACCCAGCAAGACGGGGTTTCTGGAATCTGTGTCCGGTGGAATGGACGTCGAGAACTCCCCCTGTCTTCGGCGCCTACCCGCTCGGTAGTGCCGCCGTAGTTGCTGTATTCGGTAAAAAAATGTGCTGTATTCATGGAGAAGCCGCTGCAACGATTTGCCCAGCCTATTAAGGATGGCTTTACAGCTAGAGGATCTTCGGAAACTCCGAAGCCAAGTGATCCAAGAAAACACGTACTGACGGCAGCAATCCTTTGCGGGAAGGTACCAGTGCAGTGATCCTGGCATCGCCAGCTATCCATTCGGGCAGAACTCGATGAAGCTCACCACGCGCAACGGCAGCCCGCGCGATGTAACTCGGCAGGGCCACAATCCCAAGCCCGCTGATAGCTGCATGTTGCAGGCTGAGCATGTCCTCGCTTTGCAGCCGCGGCATGATGGGCACAGCAATTTCTTCGATCGATAGAGTGACATGGCGCAACCGCCAGTCCATGGGGGCATTAGCTCGCGCAAAGAAAATCGAGGCGTGGCTGCTTAGCTCCGCTGGCGTGGCCGGTGCGCCATGCTCGGCCAGATAGCTTGATCCGGCGAACAGAAACCAGGGAGCGACCCCGAGCATGCGCTGGACAAGATCGGAGTCCGGCAATGGAGCCTCATGCGCCCGGATGGCGACGTCGTAATTTTCGCCAACAATATCGATGGTACGATCGGCCGCATGAGCGACCATATTGATCTTGGGATAGACACGAAGGAAGTCAGCGATCATGCCCGCCATGGCGAAATTCATGGTCGCGACTCCAGCGGTACACCGGATGGTCCCGACGGGCTCCAACAACCGCTGACGCACTGACATTTCTGCCATCTCCGCTTCTCGCAGCGCGGCCAGCGCGTGCTGGTAAAACTCTTCTCCGGCCTCGGTCATACCGAAGCGACGCGAGGTTCGGCTGAGCAAACGCACACCTAATTCGCACTCCAATTGTTGCATGCGGTGGCTAAGCGTTGACTTGGGCATACCGGTACTTGCAACTGCGGCAGTAAACCCACCGCGATCGACCACATTGACAAAAATAAACAGATCGTTCAGGTCCAGCCGATTCACGTATGGCCCAATCATAGGAAGGCAATTTTTAATCTTGAAGAGTTCCAAGGGTACCGTCTAGAACTATGTGGTTATTTGGCAATGTTTCGCTGGGAAGGAGCGTCCAATGAGCGGGAAGTTGAATCTGGCCAAACCGGCTTGTTGGGGGGAGGCCCAATACCTAACATCCGGTGAATAGCCAAACCCCGGAGCAGAGAATGAAATCGATAAATGGCAAAGTCGTCCTCGTTACTGGTGCCTCATCGGGATTGGGGCGCGAGTTAGTGCATCAACTGCTGGAAAAAGGTGCGCTAGTCGCAGCCACCTTTCGCAAGCAAGAAGAAGTGGATTTCTATAACGGTAAACATGCTGCGCAGGGCATGGGCGTTTTGGTAGACGTGACAGACGATGTGGCGGTCAAAACGGGTGTGGCCCAAGTGCTGGATCACTTTGGTCGTATCGACATTGTCGCCAACTGTGCGGGTGCTGGCACAGTGGGTGCAGTTGAAGAAATGACGGATCGAGAAGCGCGGCGTGTATTCGATCTGAATTTCTTTGGCGGCCTGAACATCATTCGCGCTGTAACCCCTGCGATGCGCAAGCAGCGCAGCGGGCACATCATTCAATTCTCCGCAATCGGTGGCTTCATTGGCTACCCGGGCATGGGCGTGTACTCGGCCGCGAAGGGCGCTACTGACATCCTGGGTGAAGCACTGGCAGGTGAACTTGCACCCTTTAACATCGCCACGACTGTATTGACCATCGGTGTATTCGAGACCCAATTTGCGGGTCGCTCACTGGCTTACGTCGAGCAAAAAATCGATGAATATGAAGGCACACCCGTCGGTAAGTTCCGTTTAGCTATAGGTGGTCTGCAAGGTAAGCAGCCGAATGTTCCAGGAAAAGGGGCTTTGGCGATTATCAACCTGATGGAGGCGGATCATCCACCCGTGCACGCGGCCTTGGGTGCCGATGCGATGGGCGGAATGCGTGCAAAAATGGCCAAAGTCGAGCAGGAACTTGTCCAGTGGCAGGGCAACGCAACCTCTACAGAACGCAGCATCAACGGAATCTGATCATGCGAATGACCAACAAAGTTGTACTGATTACCGGCGCATCGCGCGGGCTCGGATTATCCCTGGCACGTCGTTTTGCCAGAGAGGGGGCTTTCGTTGCGTTGACGTACAACACTGACGCTGCCGCAGCCGACCGAAATGTCGAGGCGCTCGTTGCTGAGGGCGCTCAAGCAATGGCCATCGGGGGAGACATCAGCGACCCGGACTCTGTCAAAGCCATATTCGCAGCAGTGCTGGCTCGATTTGGGCGCATCGATATTGTCGTGGCCAATGCCGGGCGGGAGCTTATCGACACACCGATCACGGAAATCGATAACGCGATGTTCGAGGCTGTCACCAAAACCAATGTGTTTGGCACCTTCTATACGCTTCGCGAAAGTGCGCGCCATGTTACCGATGGTGGACGCATCATCGTGATTTCGTCCACTACGACGATCGTACCGAACGCAGGCTTCACCGCGTATGCCGGAAGCAAAGCCGCCGGCCGGCTTTACGTTGAATGTCTCGCGCAGGAAATGGGCAAGCGTAACGTCACGGTGAACGGTGTGGTACCGGGGCCGCTACGTGACGCCGGTGTCATCGCTAACCTTCAGGAAAATGACTATCAGGCATTGGCACAGTTGTCGCCATTTGCGCGCTTGGGCTCTGTCGCCGATGTCGAAGGCGCCGTGCTTTTCCTGGCAAGTGACGATGCAGCTTGGATTTCCGGTCATCACCTGGTTGTCAACGGCGCCGCCAAAGTATAGGGCAGACCCGCATGACCAGGCGGTGGGGCAGTCCTCATCGTTCGGCCACCGTTCGACGTCCGTTTTTTGTTCTTTTCAAATTGATTACCCCCCTTTAAAGCCACTTGAATCAAGGTCCCATCATGTCGCCTAAAAAGATTGCCGTCATTGTCGGCAGCCTGCGCAAAGAGTCGTTGAACCGCCTATTTGCTCAAGAAGTAATCGCGCTTGCGCCACCGAGCCTTTTATTAGAAATAGTCGAGATCAACGAACTGAATCTGTTTAACCAAGACTTGGAAGAAAACGGTAAGAGTGCCCCTGAAGCCTGGACTCGTTTTCGCCAAAATATGGCGTCGAAAGATGGAGTACTGTTTTTCACTCCCGAATACAACAGGTCAGTTCCTGGTGTATTGAAGAACGCGATTGATATTGGTTCTCGCCCTTACGGCGAGTCTGTGTGGGCAGGCAAACCCGCAGCTATCGTAAGCGTATCGCCCGGTGCCAGCGGCGGCTTCGGTGCTAACCATCATTTGCGTCAGTCTATGGTATTTCTGGACATGCCACTTTTGCAGCAACCGGAAGCGTATATCGGTGGGGCGACAAGGCTACTGGGGCCAGGCGGAAATTTGAATGACGACGGAACTACTCAGTTTTTGAAAAAATTCATTGACGCCTTTGCTGCATGGGTCGAAATCAATACCGCCAAGTCAACGGGTTTAATCTAGGGCGCTAGAAACTCTCTGCATTGGCTGATCTAAGGCGTTGTATGAGTCGTCTCAGGTTTCACGTACGGCCTTAGTGTCCGCTAATGGCCGAAAGCAGACAATCAAAGCAGGCCGCTACCTAACCAAGGCGGCCATATTCTAGATATCTGATCTCACATCACGCATCGATGATGTGCAGGGAAGGCCAAAGAGCGGCCCAATTTTTTGATCGGATACGATCGAGGTACAGCGCCTTTTTCTCCACCTCGAATCTTGCAGTTGGTCTGACGACGAGGTTAAAAAGATCGTCAAGCCCGAAGGGTGCAGCCACTTCAATGACTTCGTCTTTACCAAGCCTGACTGCGACGGCTGTTGCCGTTTCAGGCCATGCCTCCATAGCGCTTGTAGCGCAACTATAAGGCGGGTCGTCATTGCGTACATGCATTCGAGCCTGGTTTTTTACGGACCAATTCAATGAAGGGGCCAATCGGCACAGATTGGCCTCTATGAGATTGTCGACGGCAGGATCCAGGAGTGTTTCATCAAACCAAATGACGTCTATGTCAGACGGCAGTGGCGAAAAAGGGCGACGGTGCTGCATATCCCATATCGCGCTACGGACAAAGCCTGCACCCACCCAGCAATCCGGGAGGCATAGATCCCTGACCAACCGGAGCACGCGTAACCGCGCGGGATCGGCGCACAAGGCGCTCTGCAGTTGATGAAGCTTATCCATTCGCCCGTCAGTCCGTGCATTTGATGCCACACCTTACCAGTTCGGACGTGGCTCATCCGCTTTTGGCCGCTAGCAGCTAGCAGCTAGCAGCTAGCAGCTAGCGCAACAGCCAGCTTTCGGGCCGACAGCGCTCTTTCCACCGCGCCCTTCTTAAACCGATCGGCTCCCGACGTAGAAGCCCCTAAACGAACTCTGACACGCGAGCGATCAGTGCTGCTTCATCCGGACAGAAGAACCATTGTCGGGATTCTGTGTAGTGCCTTGATCATTATTCGAAGTATCGAAGCACCCGGACAGCCCTGCCGAAAGTAAGGTGACAACGCAAAGCGTCTTGAAATAGCTCATGAGGTGCTCCAAGGTGGTTATAAAGATGAAACGCTGCTCAAAAGGTCCAGGTCCAGGGTCAGCCCGAGATTAATCGGGCTCCGCATTGGCGGGGCGACAATCTCCGCTTCCAATCTGAGGCAAGGCCCTGAGAGTCAGGCCTTTCAATCATTGAACTGGCGCATGGTGGTTTCGAAAGCACGATTGGCCATGACTTCCAGGGGGAGCTTGCGGTGGGTGTCCGAAATCACTTCCAACCCCCACGGCCCCTCATAGCCTTTGGCTTGAATCGCATGGATAAAAGCTGGGATGTCGAAGATGCCGTCGCCCGGTAAAACACGCTTATGAATGGTGTCCATCCATAGCGGTTCGATCGGGTATCTGTGCGCATCATTCAGCTCGACCGACTTTATGAACCGAGCCGGGATTCGGGCGATTTCGCTGAAGTCGATGCCCCCGCGCTGCAGATGCCAGATATCAAGCAGAAGACCGCCGTTTGGCTGATCGGCGCCTTCGACAATAGCCAAGGCCGTTTCGATTGTGCGCACGTTACTGAACGGCATGATTTCAAGGACTATGTTGGCGTCAACGTCGGCCGCTTGCTGGCAGAGCGCGGTGAACTCTTTAACCATGAGATCAATGTCTGCCGAGTCTTCCCCTATGCCGGGGCCAATTTTGATCGAGCGAACGCCTAACGCCCTGGCTGCTTCAAGCAGTTCTCGACGGACCTTGTCTGACTGGCGTCGACGCTCTCCGGTGTGATACCAGTCCACCAGGAATTCCAGCTCAATGTGCTTGATGCCGTTCTGCTCAAGGATGGACTTCATGGCGGGATAGCCGATCTGATCCACCGTGGCGATCATGCCGTTATGTACCAGTCCGATACCCGTGAAGCCTGCCCTGCCCGCCGCCTCCATTCGGTCAGTGAATGAAAACGGGCTCACTTCACTGGGGCCCATCGGGTAAACGTCACCGGCAATCGTCCAGTAGGCCGCGAGCAGTTCTATGTTTTGAGTCGTCATTGCTTTTCCGTCCTCTCTCGCTGTTCAAATCAATGTTCCGTCAGGCTAAGGTAGAGCGCTAACGTGATAAAGACGGCAAAAGTCGTTACTGAGTAGAGCAGGAGTAGACAATGCCCTCTGTAGAACAGGCCCTGAGCGGGGTTGTGATTTTTGTCACGGCGGCAAGGGCTGGCAGCTTTACCCTGGCCGCCGACCGGCTAGGCATCACTAAATCCGCAGTGGGAAAGAGCATCGCCAAACTGGAAGACAGGTTGGGCTGCAAGCTTTTTCATCGGTCTACGCGACGCCTGGCACTCACCGTGGACGGCGAGGCTTACTTTGCAAGCTGCTCGCTGGCCGTGGATGAAATTCTCGCTGCTGAAGCATTTCTCACGAGCAATCAGAAAACGCCCGGCGGTCGTCTTCGTATCGACCTGCCAGCAGCGTATGGACGTAGCGTCGTTCTTCCAGTGCTCCTGGACATCCTCGCGGCGTACCCCGAGCTCAAGTTGACGGTGACGTTCTCCGACAGTGTGGTCGACCTTATTGAAGAAGGGATTGATCTCAGTATTCGATTCGGGACGCTCAAGGACTCAAGCGGCCTGGTCGCCAGGCGTCTGGCTGTACAGAAGCAGATCATCTGCGCCGCGCCTTCATACATCGAAAAATACGGTCACCCGAAGTCCCTGGAAGAGCTTCAACAGCACCGCTGTATCGTCAACTATCGGCGGGGCCAGAGAGTAAGTTGGACGGTTCTGGATGAAGCCGGGGTATTAACCCGGATCACTCCACCGGGTACTCATGAGGTAGGCGACGGGGATGCAATCATTGCCATGGCCGCGGCCGGACAGGGAATCTGCCAGATGCCTGGCTCGTTGATCCGGGACCATCTCAATGCCGGGAGGCTTGTGCCTGTGCTGGAGAACTACAGCCAGGGAGACGTGGCCATCCACGCTGTCTGGCCGCAGACGCGGCATCTGCAGCCGAAGGTAAGGCGTGTCGTGGATGAGCTGGTTGCCCGCGCCGAGAAGGGAGACCTGAGCTGATCCGGCAACGCCCAAACGCCTTGCGTAAGCGCGGTGCACCGCGGCCATCAGCCGTACTGCTCAAGGGTGAAGGTTGCCTGTCACACCTGCGCCTTTCGGGTCATAAAGGTCATCCGCCCGCACGCAGGTGCTTCACGCCTGAGGCGTCGTGGGCCCATCGCTCAACAGCACGATGCGACCGAACCGGGCGTTGCTCTCCTGCGGCGTGATCGCGAGCAATTGATCCAACCGAATCTCCCGGTGACCGTCGGCGGTCTCGACCTCGAGGAACTCCTCCTTTGTGGGCGAGGTTCGCGTGGTGATCGCCCGGGCTGTGACGCGCTGGCCGTCAATCAGTTCGATGGCCAGGGTGTAGCGGTATAAACACGCAATCTCCAGGTAGTCATAGAGCTCGCACTTCAGGGGTCGGTACGTCTTCATTGCTCACCTCCATGCATGGGGGATAAAAACCACCTTGATTAACGTGCCCGTTGCACGACTAGTCTCGGTGTTTGAGACCCACGGAGGCGCGGCAGTTTCGGGACTCGATACTCCCCTGCCGGCAAGGCCAGCAGACACGATCCTTCATGCCGGGCGATTGGCGGACGATCGTCAGTTTCATTTTCCGTGGGGCGTCCAGACTCGGGGCAGGATCGGAGCCAACTCGAAGCGGCATGACATTGTCAGCGCTCCTGGGAATGAAGTCTTGGTCATTGAAGAGTCCCGAACTCTGCGCTCGGCTTGCACTGTGCGGGCAGCATTACCTTAGCAACTTGCCGGGCAGACTGGATCATATCAGGACGATCCGGCGCGATGACTATCGGACCGGCGTGTGCAAAACCATCGACCGGCACCGTTCCCTTTCGACGAAACCTTGCCGGCAGGCATCGCCTGTCTGAACGCAAAGCCTTGCCCCGACGTCCAACAGGGCACTTCGACCATGCTCCCCAAGGTGCCTTATGAGTTTGATACCCGGACTACACAGCAAAGCTCACGTCCTGATCGCCGGCGCGAGTCGAGGTATCGGCCTGGCATTGTGCACGGCGATGCTTGCGCGCGAAGACGTGGCCCACGTGTGGGCGGTGGCGCGGAAAGCCAGCACCTCTACAGAGCTGGCGGGCCTTGCGGAGAACTATGGCGACCGCCTCAAACGAGTCGACTGCGACGCGCGCGACGAGCAGGCTCTCGAGACACTGGTGAGCGAGGTTCGAGGGGAGTCTGAGCATTTGCACTTGGTCATCAATGCGCTGGGCATTCTTCATCAGGACGGAGCAAAACCAGAAAAGGGACTGGCACAGGTAACGCTGGCGAGCCTGCAGGCAAGCTTCACGACCAACGCATTTGCACCGATCCTGCTGGTTAAGCACTTACTCCCGTTACTGCGCAAACAGCCTTCGACCTTTGCTGCGCTGTCCGCGAGGGTGGGATCCATTGGCGATAACCGCCTGGGTGGCTGGTACAGCTACAGGGCGAGCAAGGCGGCGCTCAACCAATTGCTGCACACCGCCAGTATCGAATTGAAACGCCTCAACCCTGCCTCCACTGTCCTGGCGATACACCCAGGCACAACCGACACGGAGCTTTCACAGCCGTTTCAGAGCAATGTGCCTGATGGCCAGCTATTCGAGCCAGCGTTCTCGGCGGATCGCATCATCGAGCTGGTCGCAGCACACGGGCCGGCCGACAGCGGCACCTTCTGGGCCTGGGACAACAAGCCCATCGTGTGGTAACGGAGATGTGCCAACGGCGCCCGTGGTTTAAGTGCTGCGGCGTTTACGTGTCGCGGTGCCAGCGGATGGCCCGACGTCGTTAAACTTCGTTGCTCATGGTTTTCACGGAATCGGGCAACCAGGTCAGCCGACCGTCACGTGCCAAGTGATAACGCCTGAGGTCTCTGGCCAGAATGAGCTCGCCGTTGAAGCTCTCTTGCGCCTCGGCGTGGATGTCCGCGATGGAAGGGCTGCGTTCAGGATTATCCTGATACCGCGCGCTGAAATGCGTCAGCACCAGATTTTTCACACCGACGTCTTCGGCAAAACGCGCAACGGAAGCGGCGGTGCTGTGACCATAATTTTCACGCCCCTTGGCCAGCGCTTCGGTGAACGTTGCCTCATGAACCAGCACGTCAGCATTGCGCGCCACATCCTCCAGCAGTTCGGGGGTGTCGTTGTCACCGCATACAATCACCCGACGTGACGGCTGGGTAGGCTGCGCATAATCGGTGGCGAGCAGCAAACGCCCATCGTGTTCAACGTCGCGGCCGCGAGCGAGTTCGCCCCAGAGCTCGCCGCGGGGGATGTCTTCCTGCTCCAGGCGTTGCACGTCCAGACGTGCGCCGTGATTGATTTCATCGAACACATAGCCGTGGCACGGCACGCGGTGGGAAAGCGCGACCGCGCTGACGTGAAAGTTGCCCACCTGGCAGCCGTCGAAGGTCTCGGCTGCGTGCAGGCGCAGTTCAAAGCCAAGGTGCGATCCGGTAACGCTCAGCCCCTGGAGCACCCAGTCATGCAGCGCCTGCGGCAGGATCACGTCGAGTGCCTCGGTGCGCCCCGACATGCTGGCAGTGGTCAGCAGGCCCGGCAAACCGAAGCAGTGGTCGCCATGGACGTGCGTGATCATGATGCCGCGCAGGGTATGAAGTGACAGGGAGGTGCGCAGCAACCGATGTTGCGTCGCCTCACCGCAATCCACCAGACACCAGTTTTTTCCTTCGGATTCGACCACCGCTGTGCCGCTGACGTTACGCACGCGGGTGGGTACTCCAGCGCTGGTACCGAGAAAAAGCAGGTCCATATACTTCCCCTTCTAAACGATGCAGATTTGGCGAGCAGGCCGGATGATCAGCCGTGACCTGAAATCATCTACGTCGCAAGACGCTGTGGCCCGTTTGCACATTCACTTGCTGTGGATAGACCGCATGCGCTTACCGGCAATTCCATCTGTTTTGAGTGTGTCAGTCGCTTTCGCAACTCAAGGGAGGCGGCAGACCGACGATCAGTACAGCCCGCCCAGTGAAATCGTCGCCCCGGCACCGGCTTGAAGTCCCACGTTGAGACCGGCTGAGACGATGACGCCTTTGGCTGAGCGCAGCAGACGCGAGGCGCTGTCGTGAGGCAAAAATAAACTGCCCAGCGGGCTCAATGTGGCAGCCGCCATGGCCAGCAGTTTGGGGTCCAGCCCAAATAGCATGGCCGACCCGCTGGCCCCGCCGACCAGTCCTACTCCCCCTTCGATGAACACGCAGGCGCCTGTGAAGTCTTCTCGCACCAGGCCACGTTCAGCGATCGAGTCGGCCACCAGCACTTGGCCGAACGCCGGGAAGTCTTCACTTGCGCCTGCGGCGCCAACGCTCTTGCCTCGCACACTCAAGTTGACTTTGCCGAATCGCGGCAGACGTGCACCGATACCCAGGCCGGCCCCGACCGAGCCGTAGCGAAACTGCTGGTCGTTTCCCTTGGGGTCAATCAGGGTCAACGCGCCGCCAGCGGCGGCGGCGAACACCAGCGTCAGTCCACCACCGCTGGCGGTCTTGTAGCGCCAGTCACTGACGCTGACAGGTAACGGGATTTGCATCTGAATGTCCTTATCAGGGCCGCGCCACGCGGCGGCGGCGGATCCATGCGACCAGGTGATAGCCGCCGCCCGCCGTGAAGACGACTGCGAACACGCTGGCTAGAAGACTGGCGCCCCATAACGCGCCACGATCTCCGATGATCGCAGTTTTTTCCGAGGCTTCGGTGCGATAAAAGACGGTCACCGCATCCCCCACGGAATAACCAAAAATCAAGCCGCTTTCAGCGTAGCTGACCGCGCGTCCTGTGGCATCGGTGAAGTCAATTTGAGGGTGGCTGCCGCCCGCATTGAGTGCGCTGACATGCCCTTGGGCTCGCTGAGCCTGAGCAAGGAAATCCAGACGATCGTTGACCAGGCAGAAAGTGATGTAGAGCAAGAAAAGGCCTAACGGTACGAACACAAGGGCTCGAATAAAATCGCCTCGGCCGGAGGGGGGTGTATGGTTCATGGCAAATCCTTGCATCGTCCTTGAGCGGCGGCCATTACATGGGACGCGCCGAAGCCTGTCAAGGATGGGGCTTGGCAGGGTTGACGCGATGCACAGTTGCCTGAGCACACCAGCGCAATCGTTCACCCGGTCATGACCGGCACACCGCGAAAACTGGCGCGTGCTCTTTCGCCCCTCAACCAGGAAATCGAGATGCCCGATCTTGTTCGTAACGCGACGAGTGCCGACGCAAGAAGGATCAGCGAAATTATCGTTGCGGCGTTGCGTAAATGCAATGCGCGAGACTATTCGCCAGAGGTGATCAGCCAGGTAGCGCAAAGCTTTTCCCCGCCCCAGGTCGTGCGGCTGATCGCAGAGCGAGATGTGTATGTAGCAATGATCAATGACGATATCGTTGCCACGGCGAGTCTTGACCAGAATATCGTCCGAAGTGTCTTCGTCGATCCGCACCACCAGCGGACCGGGATTGGAAAGCGACTGATGGTGCATCTGGAATGCGTGGCTGCCAATCACGGGCATGAGGTGCTGCGCGTACCCTCTTCGATCACGGCCGAGGGATTTTATGCCTCTCTTGGATTTTCGAAAGTTCGCGATGAATTTCATGGCACGGAGCGCACTGTTGTCATGGAGAAGCAACTGGTTTGAATCCCTGAGGCCCGAAGACGCCCCCACTTTCCAAATGGGCATGGCCCGATCACTAACCGCTGCCCCCGCCCACGCGTGACCAAACCTTTGCGACTCACTACAATCCGCCATCCCCGGAACCCATCCGGGCTTGCCTGGAGGGCGGGATGGAGCTTGAACGCCGCAATAACGTCAAGGTGACCGGTGAAGGCCCTGCAACCTTGATCTTTTCACACGGCTTTGGCTGCGACCAAAGCATGTGGCGGTATCTGGCGCCGGACTTCGCCGGGCGTTTCAGGGTCGTGCTCTACGACCTGGTAGGCGCCGGCGGGTCGGATCTCACAGCCTATAGCGCGTCCAGATATAACTCGCTTGGCGGCTATGCCGACGATCTGGCACAACTCATCGAGCAGTTCGCCATCGGGCCGGTCATCACGGTCGGCCACTCGGTCAGCGCAATGATAGGCGCACTGGCAGACAGGCAGTCGCCCGGGCGCATTGCCGGCCACGTGATGATCGGGCCATCACCCTGCTACATCAATTCGGATGATTACGTCGGTGGGTTCACCCTCGAAGACGTCGAGTCACTGCTTGATACCCTGGACCGCAACTACCTCGGCTGGTCCAGCACCATGGCGCCGGCAATCATGGGCGCGCCCGGCCAACCTGCGCTGGGTGTCGAGCTGACCAACAGCTTTTGCCGCACTGAACCGGAAATCGCCAAACAATTTGCCCGCGTCACGTTCCTCTCGGACAACCGGGCTGACCTTCAGGGGCTAAACACCCCTACGTTGATCATCCAGTCAACCGACGACATGATCGCGCCGGTTGAAGTCGGCGAGTATCTGCATGCAATTCTTCCCAACAGCGAGCTTTGC
Organism: Pseudomonas sp. ME-P-057; assembly: GCF_030208975.1. Lineage (NCBI taxonomy): Bacteria > Pseudomonadati > Pseudomonadota > Gammaproteobacteria > Pseudomonadales > Pseudomonadaceae > Pseudomonas > Pseudomonas sp. ME-P-057. Next base: position 153,579 of record NZ_JARVSX010000020.1, on the reverse strand, counting down.
CTGGTCGACAACGTGGGGCATTGCCCCCATATGAGCGCGCCCAGCCCCTGCGTCGCGGCCATGAATCAGTTCCTGCAACGTTGGTTGACGCCTGTTCATGAGCAGTGACCGACCGCCTCTGCCTGACATTGAGGTTCTATTTTCAGGCGCGCCTTGCGGGCTCGTGGTCACCGAACAAAACGGTACGATTGTTCGTGCCAATCTCACTTTCTGCACCTGGATCGGGATGACGGAAAACGCCCTGCTCGGCAGGCGTTTTCAGAGCCTGCTGACCATGGGTGGGCGCATCTTTCACCAGACGCACTGGGCACCTTTGATGCAGATGCAAGGGTCGGTGGCGGAGGTGAAACTCGACGTGCTCCACCATGACCGGCGCATCATCACCATGCTCCTGAACGGTGTGCGGCGCGAACACGCCGGTGGCTGCTTCCATGAGCTGGCACTGTTCACCACAACCGATCGGGACATGTACGAGCGCGAGTTGCTCAATGCACGAAAGGTTGCCGAGCAGTTACTGGCAGAGAAATCCGAAGCCGAAAACGCGCTCAGAGAAGCACAGGAAAAATTGAGGGCCGCGTACCTCAAGGCCCAGCAACGCGCTACGTTTGCCGAACAAATGGTGGCCATTGTCAGCCACGACCTGAAGAACCCTTTGACCGCCATCAAGATGGCCACTCAAATGTTGAGCAGAAGTGAACGTCCTCCGAGAGAGACCACGCTGCTTGGACACATTGGTCAATCGACAGACCGGGCCGAACGGATGATTTCAGACCTGCTCGATCTGGCCCTGGTACGCGTTGGACGCGGATTGGCGGTCAACCGTGCGCCCGCGGACCTGCAGCAATTGGCACGGCAGTCCGTCGAAGAGCTGCAAGTGGCATTTCCGGCTGCCACCTGGGTACATCAGGCCTCGGGGGAGGCAGTCGTAATGCTGGACGCAGATCGCCTGCAGCAGGCGATTGGCAATCTGGCCAGCAATGCGGTGGCCTACGGCGATACGTCGCTGCCCATCACCGTGAGCTGCCACATTGAAGAGGAAAGCGTGTTGCTTTCAGTTCATAACCACGGCGCCCCGATACCCGAGTCGGCCTCATCGGCCTTGTTTGAACCCATGGTGAGAGGGGCTAGCGAATCCGGCGATCTGCGCAGCATTGGACTCGGGCTGTTTATCGTCAGGGAAATCGTGGCCGCTCACGGCGGCACTGTTTCGCTGGAATCAACAGCAGAAACCGGGACTGTATTTAGCCTTGAATTGCCGAGGCACTGACCCTGACGCGTCTGGCGCCGGCTGGACGCGAAGTGACTCGACTGCAGGCTCAGGTTGACGATCCAGAACGAAGCCTGGCCCTTGCGCAGGCACACGACACCTCAACGAGGGCCCTTGTTTTCCGACAGGCAATTACCGCCGTCAACCACCAGAACTTCGCCAGTGATGTAGCTGGCCTCGGGGGAAGTCAGGAATGCTACTGCAGAAGCCACCTCGCCAGGCCGGCCTGCGCGGCCGACCGGCACGTACTGCGCGGCGGCCAGTTCTTCGCGGGTGCTCGACTGGGTGGCGATCCAGCCAGGCGCAACGCAATTGACCGTAATGCCGTACGGCGCCACCTCAAGCGCCAGGCTCATGTTCATGCCGACCATGCCCGCTTTGGCAGCAGCATAAGCGGCTTCCCCGGGGTTGCTGACACGCGTGCCGGTCGTCGAACTGACATGGACGATCCGTCCGTAGCGGCGGTTCTGCATGCCCGGCAAAACCCCTCGGGTGAGTAAAAATGCGGTCGTGAGATTACGGGCAATCGAGGTATTCCAGGCGTCGAGGCTCATCGTCGAAACTTCCGAAAACGCTTCGGCATCTCCGTGAATGGCCATGCCGGCGTTATTCACGAGTACGTCGATCCTGCCCCACAGCGACTCTGCCCACTCAACGAGCTCTGCGACTTGAAGCGGCTGGGTGAGATCCGCCGCGCGGCCTTGAACCTCATAACCCGCGGCGCTGAGCTCGGCGACACGTTCATGGATACGAGCGCTGCTGCCGGTGATGATCAGCTTTGCGCCAGCGTCGCCGAGGCGTTTGGCAATGGCAAAGCCAATGCCCTGTTCGCTGCCCGCTCCACTGACCAGGGCAACCTGACCGCTCCAATTACTGAACATGGGCTGCTCCAAAGGGTTGTGCAGAAAGTAATGCCTGACAACCCAGCGTAGACGCTGCCCGCGTGGAACGATGCAATCGTTTGGTCAGCGACGGCTTCAGGTTGCGTCACTGTCGGTGAGGTGAATGCCCAGATCATGGCGCCCCGGGGCAATGTGCGGTTTGAGGGTCAGCGCCGGAATGTCGTAATCGCCAGCGTTCTGCCGACGAAACGGCAATGGCTGATCAGTGAACAGGTTGTCGAGCCTTGTCGCATAAGCGCTGCACAGCTGGTCGAACCGAGCGGCGTCGACTTTACCGGTTTTATAAACCGGGAAAGGCGGCAGGACCGTGAATCCCGGATAAAACAGGATCCCGTGCTGAATAGGAAACAACACGTCGTTCAACGCCCCGCTCACCCCGCGATCACTGTAGTGCGATTCCCATCCGCCCATGGTCACCGTCAGCATTGCGCGCTTGCCCGCCAGGGTGCCCTCACCGTAGCGATCGCCCCAGTGTTTTTCGCTGTGCTCACCCACACCGTAGGCAAAGCCATAGGCATAAACGCGATCAACCCATCCCTTGAGGATGGCGGGCATCGAAAACCACCACATCGGGAACTGGAAGATCACCGCATCGGCCCACAGCAGCTTGGCCTGTTCAATTTCTACGTCTTTGGGCTGGGCACCTGCGGCGAACACCCGTTGCGACTCGACGGCAGGATTGAAAGGCATCTGGTGGTCGTAGCCAGGGGTGTCGTCAGGATCGAGCGCCGCCTTCCATTGCATTTTGTAGAGGTCCGAAACCTTCACCTCATGACCCTTCGCTTTCAGATGAGCGATTGCGAAGTCCCGCAACGATCCGTTGAGCGAGCGAGATTCAGGGTGGGCATAGATCAAAAGTATGTTCACAACAGGCACCGGTTGATTGAGATGCCACACCGTAAGTGTGAATTCGCTATGCTGGAAATGAATTCCTGAAACAACTGGTATTGCCATGCACTATAGCTTGCGCCATCTCGACCTCAACCTGCTGTTAACGCTGGACGTGCTGTTGACCGAGCAAAACGTGACGCGAGCGGCGCGCGTGTTGAACCTTGCCCAGCCAACCGTGAGCCTGCAGCTCGGCAGGCTCAGGGACATGCTCGATGACCCCCTGCTTTTACCCGGCCCCCGCGGCATGTTACCCACCGAGCGCGCCCGGGAGTTGCGCAAACCGCTGAGCGAGGCCCTCGCGGCACTGGAAAATGCCCTGAGCCCTGTTGAAGCTTTTGATCCCGCACGCGCGACGCACACCTGGAGGGTCGCCGCCAGCGATTACGCAACCACCGCCCTGGTGTGGCCGTCGCTGCGGTTGATCAGAAGCACTGCTCCGAATACTCGTCTGGCGCTGCTGAACAAGAACCCTGTCGACCTGGCCGGCGATCTGGAAAGCGGACGGCTTGATCTCGCTCTGCACATTCGTGGCGAAGCCCCACCGAAGCTGCGTCAACGTTCGTTGGTGCATGAGCGCTACATGCTGGCCGGCCGGCGCGGACATCCCGCTTTCAAGTCAAAGCTGACCCTTAAAGCGTTCTGCGATCTGGAACACGCCATCATGTCGCCCAACGGCGCCGGCTTCGCGGCAAGTACCGATCAGGCACTGGCCGCCGAGGGCCTGGCACGCAAAGTCGTACTATCAGTGCCCAATTTCAACTCACTGATTTCAGCCTTGGCCCACAGCGATCTGGTGGCGGTGGTGCCGGAGCGGATGCTGCGCGACCAACCCTCTCTGCATGTTCAGGCACCTCCGCTCCCCATACCCGGATTTGAAATGCTGATGTTGTGGCCCGAACGCCTGCACCGCGATCCCGCCCATCTGTGGCTGCGAGATCTCATTGCTTCAACGGTGCAGAGCACCGCCGACGTGCCTATCCGAACGCAGTAGTCAAACCCGCGTGCGCATCAAGCCAGCTTGACGTTCATGGTGATACGCGCGTTGAAAACCTTACTGCCCGCTTCGTCAAAAATATCGACTGACACCACTTTGTCTCCGGGAGACGCCCAGTCAATTGCGCTGCCATCAGCGATCGCATGAACGTCACTTTTGGCTTTGGCCAGGTATTCAACCGTCATGCCTTTTGGAATCCAGCGAGCGCCAGCGGGAATGGACACCTCGGTCATCATCCCGCCCGCCAGCTCTGCAGCGTTGCACAGCGCAATGGCGTGTACGGACGCCAGATGGTTGGTGATTTCCTTTCGAAACGGGACGTGGACTTCGGCTCTGCCGGAAGCAAGAACCGAAATTTGGGGCGTGATGGTGCTGAAGTACGGAGCCATTTGGCAGGCCATATTGCTAAAGGCGGACGCGCCAACGCTTTGATACATGCTCAGTGTCTGACTCATGGATACACCTCAGTCTTTGAACGAATCGGATTAAACAGAATAATATTCTGTAACGGAACGATATTCTGCGAGTAAGGAATCGTCAATCCCTCGTTCTCGGTCACGCTTTCCGATACGATCCGGCTTTTCGCGAGAAAACGATGGAACCCGCCGATCTTCTAGAACGCTGCTACCCGGGCCGACGTGCCGAATCCAAGAGGCTGATTCTTCGTAGCGCCCTGGCGTTGTTCAATCAGCAGGGCATTGAAGCGACGACCATTGAGCACATTCGAAGTGACAGCGAGATGAGCGTTGGCGCGATCTATCATCACTTCGAAAACAAGGAGGGGCTGGTGGCCGCGTTGTACATGGCCGCCTTGGAGGATCAGGGCAGGCTTCGCGACGATTACGTGGGAGCGGCTCAGTCAGCCGAGTCAGTCATTCACGCTTTGGTGTACAGCTACGTCGACTGGGTCACGCAGCAACCCGAGTGGGCCAGGTTCCAGTTTCAGGCCCGCTATGAGGTCGCCAAAAGCGCCTTTGGCGACCGCCTTATACAGGCCAATCAGGCGCGCAATGCCAAGCTCAGGGCTTGGTACGAAGACTCGGTACAACAAGGGGCGATGCAGCAATTCCCGCTGGATCTGTTGCTGTCGCTGATCATTGGATCTACCGAAAACTACTGCAGGGCCTGGCTATCGGGGCGAGTGAAAAACAGCCCTGATCAATACCGTACCCAACTCGCTGAAGCGGCTTGGCGAACCGTCAGAAACTAACAGGCGCGGCAGCCGCTACTCGCCGTGCCGGTTCGCGACAACCCTCGCGGCCAGTGATCTGCCGGCCAGACAAACATAAAAAACACTGTTGATCCATCCAGTATTCGGGTTTAGGCTTGCCGGAAACATCTGCACTCCAACGGCGCCCTCTCATGACTCACTCACCTCACCTCCCGGATGACTCCTTCCTTGAACTCGGCGTACCCACCGAGCTTGAGAGCTACCAGCACCAGTGCCTGATGCTCGTTGACGAGCTTCATGACGCATGGTCTGACATCAGACGGTTGAAGGCCGACGCGCGTACGTTGATCGCCATGAACGACGTGCTCAAGGCTGAGCTGAAAGCGTTGAAAGGTGGCGCTCATTAAGCGCCGCCAGGCTGCTTCAAACGCTTGCCGCCAGCGCTTTTGCCGAGCGGATGTGGGCCGCAGGACACGCATCCATAGTGCAAAGCCAGGCGATCAGCGAAGGCCAAAGCCCATGCGGGTGAGCTGATCAACAAGGTGCTCGCGACCATGCAGACTCGCGGCGTTCTGCAGCCGATTGACGACCTGCTCCGACCAGCCGTTTGCCTTCATGCCCTCGCGCCGATAGAAGTCGCCCAGCCGCTGGTCATAATCGGCGACCGCCGCTGGCTCCGGCTCCGCCGAGTAGGTTTCGTGGTGAAGCACCGCTGTTTGCGGAAGTCTCGGCTTGACCTTGCCTGGTAGCTCCGCAGAAGGGTATCCCACGCAGAGGCCGAACACGGGATACACATGCGCAGGCAGCCCGAGCTCCCTGGCAACCCCCTCGATGTCGTTGCGAATGGCCCCGATGTAAACGCTTCCAAGCCCCAACGATTCCAGTGCCACGACCGCGTTTTGCGCCGCCAGCGACGCATCGATGGTGCCGAGCAACAGGCTTTCAAGATAAGGCAGCGCCTGCAGCTCGACGTCTTGCAGTGCAGCGATGCGAGAAACCCGGGACAGGTCGGCGAGCCACACGAAGAACAGCGGCGCCTGTCGGATGTACGCTTGATTGCCGGCCAGTGCCGAGAGACGCGCCTTTCGCTCGGGCTCCTGCACCGCCACAACGCTCCAGACCTGCAGGTTTGACGAGGTGGCTGCAGATTGTGCAGCGGCGATCAGGGTCTCGATCAGCCCATCCGGCAACGGCTCTGAGCTGAAGGCCCGGACGCTGCGATGATCAAGCAGCAGATCGATTGTGTCGCTCCACGTGGCGAGCGGAGATGCATCAGGCTCGCCGTAGCGAGCCGCCATTTTTGCCTGGCTGGTGGGGGTCATCGGGGTCTCTCCAAAAGGTCGACCGAGGCTATCAAATCGGTGCCCCTCTCGCATGTCCCGGTCGGAAATCTTCATCCAGCCCACTTCCACGTCAGGTCCAGGCAAGCAGGCAGACAGGCATGCGGGTGGCGAGGCGCTGCCCGTTGCCGACTACCGATTGACCGTCAGTCATTCGCTGGCCACTCCAGACGAACCCGCCGCCGCAATCCGCTTCCAACTGATATGCACGGCATAACGCGGTGCCAGGAGGTTGTGATGAACACAGAGACCCGATTTCAAAGTGACCTGGGCGGTGACGACCCGATGCCGACGTCCCCCGACCCGCTGTCACCTCGCCGGACAGACTTGCACCCCAGCGACCAGCCAGGCGTGGACGAGCTACCCGATAACGAAGGTCAAACCCCGGCAGACACGGATCAGGAAGCCTCGCGTCAGGGGAATATGCCGGATGTGGACGTCGATAATGCCGAGCTGGATGACCAGCCCAATCCTCGCTAACCCGACAGGGGCCTCCTGACGACCGAGTCGTCAGGAGGTCAGCCTTCCTTTCCTACCCTCGCGCCAGCAGCCAGTCGTCGATCATCCCCACCGCCTCCTGCACATCCACCTGGTCGCTGTGAATGTGCAGCTCGGGAAACACCGGTGGCTCATAAGGGGCATCCAATCCGGTAAACCCGGAAATCGACCCCGCCCGTGCGCGGCGGTACAAGCCTTTGGGATCGCGGGCCTCGGCCACCGCCAGCGGCACATCCACATAGACTTCAACAAACCGCGTGCTGCCAACAATCGAGCGGGCCAGATGCCGAGCTGCGCGCGTGGGCGAGATCAACGCAACCATCACCGTCAGTCCCGCATCGGCCATGAGCGCGGCCACCTCGGCGACGCGGCGAACGTTTTCATCGCGATCCTTGGCTGAGAAACTCAGGTCCCGGCACAGGCCGGTGCGCACCGAGTCGCCATCCAGAATGCAGGTCGTCAGCCCGCGGCTTTGCAGCACCGGGCCGAGGCTGTCGACAATGGTCGATTTGCCCGCGGCCGATAGGCCTGTCAGCCAGATGACCCGCGGCCTGATGTGGGCGCCAGTCGCGGTGGTGTGCTGAAACGCATACGGCGTGAGGTAGTTGTGTCGGGTCAGGCCAGGGTTGTAGGTTTTCATGTGCAGGCTCCTCCTTGAGTCAGTGTCAGGCGTGGCCTTGATGGACGATGAAATCCACGCTCATGACGTCATACACGGGTTTGAAATCGCCAAAGGAGCCCGGCGTGTGGAAGCCGGCCTCGCGCAATTCTTCCTGTAACTGGCGGGGTCGAATCGGGAACACCCGCAAGCGGTATTGAGCCCCGTCGGCAAAATCGTAAACAAACTCGCACCGTGACTCGTCCAGTTCACCGAGTGTCACGCGGGCGGTCTTGCCGCAATAGTAATAACGCCCCGAGGACGAAAAGCGCCCCGCGAGAATGGCCTCGAAATTGCGCTGATCCACCAGCAACAGCCCGCCGGGTTTGAGCATCCGCCGGAACCGCTCAAGCGCCGCTATGCGCGCCTGCCGGTCAAACACATGGCACAGGGAGCTGCCCAGACACAGCACCGCATCAAAGGTGCCCAGCACCCGTGGATCCAGCGCCTGCCAATCGTGGCAGTGGACTGGCACGCCGATGCCGAGTCGATCCAGGTTGCACCGTGCGCGATCCACCATCGTCGGGCTGCCGTCGCTGGCGGTCACATCAAAACCGGCCTTGTGCAACTGCGCCGCATGGAAGCCGCTGCCAGTGGCGACATCCAGCACTCGCCAGGCGCGGGCCTGGCGCAGAAGATCGGAAAAGAACGCCCCCTCCCCGGCGGCCCGTTTTTCCCAGTCGATCAATTCGTCCCAGCGCGCGACGAAATCTTCAGCGTACTGCCGAGCGTAATCGTGGTCCGCACTACTCGAAGCTTCAACGGGCGAAAGCGCGATGACCGGTGGCATGGGCAACGACTCCTTTGTGCGCGCCGTTCCCGGCGTAGGTTTTGTATTTGCAGCCCAGCTCCTCGGCCCAGGCAGCGGCGTCGCTGACGCGCATTTCGGCCATGGAGAAACCCAGCTCACGCTGCATGACGGCCATTTGTGACTGGCCGAACACCGCCGTACCGTCGGCGCGAATCATGCTGATCCCGTCCAGCCGCTGGCCGGCTTCGTTGACTTTTATGGCTTCTTCGCGGGTGACGCCGTAGGGCAGGTCGAGCAAGACCTTGCCCATACCGACCTTGATGGGGTAACCGCCAGGCAGACCCTGGGGCCCGGGTGCATGGACCCGCACCTCATTTTCAGCGAAGAGGTTTTCCAGCACGGTCACCGCCGACATCGCCGTCAGGTACTGCCCGTCCGTGCCACCCAACCGTCGGAACTCGCTGGCGATACAGCCGAAGATAGCGTCGGCGGCATGCTCATCGGTGCGTTCTTCACCCTCAATCCAGTACGTCAGATTACACGTGGGGTCTGGCACTTGCGGAGGCAGACCATGCCGTGGCACCCAGTGGCTGAAATAATGGTGCCCCACCAGTTTCACCCTGACTTGCGAGGGATGGCATTCGGTAAGGCGCGCAATCGCGCTGCGCGTGGCGGGAACCAGATTGGCGATGTTGCCAACGCCGACATCCGGCGCCATGCCCACTTTGTACAGAATCGGGTTCACCGCGTCCGGAAAGGCAGCATTGATCACCAGGCACTTGGGGCACGATTGTTTGATCGCCCGCATCAAGGCGTGGGCCGGCGCAAGGTGCATCGGCAGCCAGGGGCCCAACTGGGCGTGATCGAGGGCGGCAAACTTGTCGGCCGGCAGCTGCGTTATCACGCGCCAGGACTGCAAGGAAGCGCAGTTGAGCACGATGTCCGGTTTGATTTTCAGCAGCGTCTCGGCGTTGCGGCCGATCCAAGATTCCTTCAAGTCCATCTGGTGGCTGTGGATCTCGACCGCCACGTTTTGCTGGAGCGCGGCGAGACGGATGAGGTTGGTCAGCCGGTCCGCCTTTTCCAGATCCCGGCTTGCCACGTGAAACTCGAACTGATTGCGAGGGGCCAGGATCTGCAGGATCTGCAGACACAGGTTGCCGCCGCCGACGATGAGCAGTTTCTTGCGGTGCATGGTGTTCTCCCTGAAATGCGTGAACAAGGGTGGCGTTGCCATTGACTAGCGCGGGTACGCGCCGTTATCCACGGCAATGACTTTGCCGGTCAGGTGCCGGCTTTGCGCCGACAATAAAAACAGGATGACGTCGGCCACGCCCTGCGGCTGGAGCGGTGCGTCGATGATTTCCTGGCGCTCGTACTCCCGGCGCCGGTGCTCGGGGATGCGGTCATGAATGGACGTGTCGCGAACCAGCGCCGGCGACACCGCGTTCACTCGGACACGGGGCGCGAAATTCCAGGCATTGGCCTTGGTCAGCCCGATGACCCCGGCCTTGGTCGCGCCATACAACGCATCCATGCTGCCGACCTCACCGGCGACGGAGGTGACGTTGACGATGCTGCGCGAATGCGTCGCCCTGGTTTCACGACGGGCGAAGTCCTTCGACAGGTAGATCAGCGACTTCAGGTTGACCGCCCAGATCTCCTCCACCTCTTCGTCGCTGTAGTCGTACACGCTTTTGCCGTGATACACCCCGGCGTTGTTGACCAGTGCCTCCAGTGCACAATGGCGATGACGGTCGTACAGATCACCAATGAAGGACTGGTAGACCTGCGGCCGGGAAAAGTCCGCCAGATGAGTTTCCAGCCGGTGCGTTGGCAGACGGGCCTGCAGGGCTTGCAGCCCGAGACGGTCCTTGTCGGCAGCAATGACGTAATAACCGGCCTCGACGCAGGCAATGGCGGTGGCCTTGCCAATGCCATTGGCCGCGCCGGTGATCACAACCTTCTTCATGGCGGTGTCGGGGATGACGTCCTGGTTCATGGCTGTACCTGCTGGGTGAACTGATTCATGCGTTCGTAGAACGGGCGATGACGTTCGTAGTGGCCAATCAGGTGAGGAGGAAGACGCCGACAATCCGCCCCGGTCTCCTTCGGGTCCGGCCTGATCGCGGTGCTGTTCTCGGCATCCTTGTGCCAACAGCGCCACGCCTTCCATTGCTCGGGACACGCCGGCGCCCAACTCAGCGCCTGGGGCAGGAACTCCAGTTGCAGGTACTCGCAGAGCTTGCGTAGCGTGTATTCGGGATGCCGGGCGAGGTCCTCGGCGTTGATCACGTACGGGATTTTTCCGGTGATCCGGGTGACCGCGCAGAAAATCTCGTGCAGCGCCTGATGGCCGATGGCATGCACCGGCATGTGCGCAAAGATGGCGTGATGAGACAGGATGGCGCGCGCGGGCTCGCGGATGATGAACACGTGCTGCTGCTCGCGCAGAAATGCGTCATCGGCTTTCAGCGCATCGACGCAGTGGTAACACATGTCCTTGTGAAAGACGTTTGAGCGCTGCCTCGCTGTGCGCAACATCGCCTTGATCGCTTCATAGTCACGCGGCATGTCGCCATTCAGGTCGTCATGGGGAATGGCCGACCGGGCGTCAAAGGCCATGTACGCAAACGGTTCATGAAACACCTCGAAATCACCGCGTTCGATAAACACCCGCTCCAGCGCGGTCGAGCGAGAACGCGGATGAGCCCACAGGGCGATCATGCGGTTCATGCGCGCTGCTCCATGCCAGTGTGACGGGGCGCCGAACGGGCCACACAGTCAGGCCCGTCGAGGGTGTCGCTGACAAACCGGTGCAGGCGCTCAACACCACGACGCGCGTCATTGGCTGCGGTCAGAAAGGCCGGTTGGCGGGCGAACTCGTCGGCCGCAAGACCGCCTTCGAAATACGCCTGATTGAAATAGGACAGGCCGAGCAGACGGTCGAGCACCTTGTCCGGGATCGCCAGCCACTGCGGCGACGGCTCGATTGGCCGCCCCGCCTGTGCACGGCGCACGAGGAACTCGAGGATGGCCGGCGTCAGCGTATAGAGCGTGGTTTCGGCCCCGGTGCGCTGCAAGTGCCAGCAGTGCTCGCGTCCGCGCGCGTCGGTGTCGACCTTGATGCTGCACAGCAGCAGTCGGGCGGGGGTGTCGCGCCGGCGCATCAGCGCCTGCATCGCTTGATACACCGCCAGTTCAGCCCAACGCATGTCCGTACGGGTCAGGTTAATGCGATTGCTGCGTGCCTGCCGCACGAACTCCACCTCCGCCCCCAGGCGCCCGATCATGAAGCTCACCACGTGGCGCGCCCGCTTCAGATTCACCCCGTTGGCCTGCGCTCGTTGTCGGCCGCGTGAATGGCCTTCAGGCAGGCATCAAGCTGCGAGACCGAAAAGCAGAAGGTGTTATTGATCGAACAGCCCTGCGCGACCAGGTGTTCGATGGCGTGATAGCCCTGCGCGCTGCCCGGAATCTTGATCATGATATTGGGCGCCAGCGCGGCCAACTCCAGGCCGCGCGCCACCAGTGCGTCGCGGTTCATCCAGTGCCCGCCTTCGATCTGCGCCGACAGCCAGCCCGCCTGATGCCGCGATTGCCCGAACAGCGGCAGTAGCCGCTCTGCAGCCTCGACGATCGACTGATCGTAGAGCCTTGTCACCCGCGCATGGGCGGGCATCGACGACGGCACCGCGTTGAGGACATCCCGGTAATGCGCCGCATGGTTCATGACCGCCTGACTGATCAATACCGGGTTAGTGGTGGCGCCACTCAGGGCCGAGCCCGGCTGACCCCATTCTTGCGGGAGAAGGTCTGCGATAAATGCCTGCATACCTGGATAGCTCCGCAACAACTTGAGGCGGCACTCGTTATATATAACAGGCGAAGAATCAAACCAGACTTCCGAGTCGGAGTTATAACGTTTTAAAAGCTGAACGAAGCCCGAACCATCCATGAAGATGCCCTTCCTTTGTCATGAGAACACGGAAATCGAAGCCCACATGCAGCACGGGCAAAATGCCAGCTTTTTCAAGCTGATAGTCGGATGACTGAGGCTTCGAGACCTTACGATGGATCCAATCGGACAACCTGTCAAACCCAATTCAGTGGATTTTTAATGCCGAATTGGAATAAAAAATTTAATCGTGCGTCTTAGCAGCTGCAGAGGGCATGAGTCAGTCCGAGGCCCTTTTTCGGAGACATTCAAATGGATGAAATCATATGAGTGCCGCGTTACTTATAAAAACAATAAGCCGTTCACTTATATCAATGACCACGTGCTGAATAGGCATACTTCTCACGTTAGTTGTAGATCTAACAATAAGTGTGATCAATGGAACATGCGCATTGCCTCAACGGATAAATGCACGCCTGGGCGTGTTCGATCACACATGTCACTCGACGGCCGCCGAGCGTTGGGTTATGAAAGCGAGACGGCAACCACCGCACCGGCCCGGTTTTAACCGCCGGACCGAAACAGATCAAAAAACAGACCAAGAGACCTGACCGTGAGCACACCTTCCGACACCCAACGCTACAGCTACAAGGCCCGCTGGTTTCACTGGGTCATGGCCGTCCTGATTGTGCTGGCCTATGCGCTGATCCTGAGCCGTACACAGCTTGCCCGAGGCAGCGACGCCCGCACCTTCGTTGTGCAGACGCATTTCTGGGTCGGTATCGTCGTGCTGGTGATGGCTTTCTTCCGGGTTGCCGAGCGCCGCCGTCACACGCCGCCAGGTATTACCCCGCCACTTGAAGGCGTGCTGCGTCTGGCGGCCACGCTGTCGCATTACGCGCTCTACGCTTTCCTCTTCGCACAACCCCTGCTGGGTCTGTTTACAGTGCTGCTGGAACGCGGCGCCTTGCCAATCCCCCTCACCGGGTTGAGCATTCCTGCGCCCTTCGATATGTCCAAAGACACCGCCGAGACGCTGGAGCACTATCACGTCTTGCTCGGCACTATTTTTTACTACGTCATTGGCCTGCACGTGATCGCGGCCGTCTGGCACCACTTCGTGCGCAAGGACAACACGGTCAAACGTATGGTGTGAAGGCGGCCTGGCGCCGAGTCGTTTACATGCTCAGCGCCGGGCTCCGATCAGGCGCGTGGGGCGGGCGCGGCCATGCGAGCCTCATCAAGAAGCCCGCGAATAACCTGCTCCTGTTCTTCGTACGCGCCTTCCCCGAAATGGCTGTAACGGATCTGCCCCCGGGCATCGACAAGGTAGTGCGCAGGCCAGTATTGGTTGTCGAACGCGCGCCAGATCGCATAGTCATTGTCGATCGCGATTGGGTAGTTCAGGCCCAGCCTGGCCACGCTCTTGCGCACGTTGTCGATGACCCGCTCGTAGGGGTATTCAGGCGTGTGGACGCCGATGACCACCAGACCGTCCTTCTCGTACTTTTTCGCCCATTCGTTAACGTGCGGAATGCTGTGCTGGCAATTGATGCAGTCGAATGTCCAGAAGTCGACGAGCACCACCTTCCCGCGCAGGGATTCGGAGGTCAGCGCGGGTGAATTGAGCCACGCCGATGCGCCGGATAACGACGGCATCTCGCCCTGGCTGCTGACATCCGGCGCCGCAGCCGCTTTCACGCTGCTGACCACATAATCGATGGCCTTGGGCACGCTGCTCAGCAGCCGCTGCTCGACTGCCGCTGCGGACTCGGACGACGTCCCGGCCAGGAGCTGATTCTGCGTACCGGTGGCAATGCCGACGGCCACCATCAGTGCCGCGAGACCAGCGCTGCGACGCAGCCAGGCGGTCGCGGGCAGCGACAACTTCAACCGCGCCAGCAAACCGCGCCCGGCAAAGATCACGACACCCAATGAAACCGCGCTGCCCAGCCCGTACGCCAGCAGAAGCAAGCTGGTCTGCGGGTTGGGCCCTTGCAGCATCGCCCCGCTCAGAATGATCCCCAGAATAGGGCCGGCGCAGGGCGCCCACAGCAACCCCGTGGCGATACCTATGAGCACCGAGGCAAAAGGTCCTGACAGGCGCCGCGTGGCGGGGTCGAGGCGATTGCCCAACGCTACCAGCGGCAGCGTCAGCCAATGGCTGACCCGCGCGGAGAGCAGCGACAGTGCGAACAGCACGAGGACCACAAGCGCGACGTCACGACCGATGCCGTTGGCGGCAACCACCCAGTTGCTGCTGACCACTGCGAGGCTGGAAACCAGAGCAAAGGTCAGCATCAGCCCTAGCAGCGTCATGAGAATCGACGCTGCCGAACGATCCGCGCGGGCAAAGAGAAACGGCACAACCGGCAAGATGCAGGGGCTGAGCACGGTAACGATGCCGCCCAGAAATGCGATCAGGAACATGGACGTTCACCTCCAGCGGAGGCGCCGCCTGGAGCGCGGGCGAAGAGAAGATCAGGTGTAAGGTTTTTCCAGTTCATGACGGGGCCCCGGGCGATGAATGCGTTGGATTGAAGTCATCGAGGCCAATCGCCTCGATGGCGTCATTCAACGCCCGGGAAGTGTCGTCGATGTGTCCCGACCGCAGGCCAATGGATCAACGAGTGTCTGGCGCGCATTGCGATACACCGCGATACACGAAGCGCATCAGCGGTGCCTGTCAGCCGAGTCCACCGTTCCGTCTACCGGATCAGGCGGCACGGGGCCGTCCTGGCTGGTGTCGATGCTGACCACCACCGACATCCCCGGACGCAACCGGTCCACCTCGGGCTGGTCGTCGTCGATGGTAATGCGCACCGGAATCCGCTGTGCAATCTTGACGAAGTTACCGGTCGCATTGTCGGCAGGGAGCAGGCTGAACTCGGACCCTGCCGCCGGTGAAATGCGCTGCACCCGGCCGTGCATCTTCAGGTTCTCAAGGGCATCGACGGTGAAGCTCACTGGCTGCCCCAAGCGCACATTGGCCATTTGGGTTTCTTTCATGTT
Source organism: Pseudomonas sp. ME-P-057 (assembly GCF_030208975.1). Lineage (NCBI taxonomy): Bacteria > Pseudomonadati > Pseudomonadota > Gammaproteobacteria > Pseudomonadales > Pseudomonadaceae > Pseudomonas > Pseudomonas sp. ME-P-057. The sequence goes on along the minus strand of NZ_JARVSX010000020.1, from coordinate 138,197 downwards.
GGCAATGATCCAGCGCGGCCGCGGCACCAGCGCCATCAACTGCGCACCGGAGTTGACATAGGCCCCGAGGCGCACGCCAATTTGTCCCAACTGGCCGTCGCGGGGCGCTGTGATGCGCGTGTTAGTGAGGTCGATCCGCGCCAGCTCGATAGCCGCTTCGGCGTTTTTTACCGAGGCCTCCAGGGAGCCACGGTTGACGATCACGGTTTGCAGGTCCTGACGTGAGATTTCCAGCGCCGCCCTGGCCTCGGCCAGGGCCGCTTTCGCCTGAGCGTCCGCTGCGCGCGTGACGTCAAACTCACTTTTCGACACCGAGCCGTCGGTGACCAGCGCCTGACCACGGCGCAGGTCGGCACCGGCCTTTTCAGTCTGCGCCTGAGCATTGGCAACGGCCGCCTGACGCTGGGCAATCGTGGCCTCGGCGCTGCGTCGCTGCTGCAGATTATTGGCCAGAGCGGCTTTCTGGATGCCCAACTGCGCCAGTCCCTGATCGAGGCGCTGCTGGTAAATCCGGTCGTCAATGCGCACCAGCAGATCGCCCTGCTTGACCCATTGGAAATCCTGTACCGGGACTTCGTACACGTAACCGCTCAGCTGTGGGCCAATGAGTGTGGTCTGGCCTCGTATCAACGCGTTTTCCGTGCTCTCGATCGGGCTGCTGAAAGGCGGCAACTGCCAGGCGTAAAGCACCACCAGCACGCCGGCCAGGGCGATGCCGCCGAACAGGATCGCCGACACCAGGCGAATGCGGGCCGAACGCGGCTGCGTGGTGGCCGGCATTACCACAGGAGCGGGTGCAGGTGCTGCGGCCGCGGCATGGGGAGGTGTCGAACTGGCGGCCGGGTTGCTGCTGTTATCGCTGCTATCGCCGGTAGGTTTGTCGGATTGAGTCATGAAGAATGAGCGCCAGAAGGTTGAACGGGGGATGCCACTGGAGTCGCCGGGGTAAAGGGCGCCACCGGCTCTGTGGTAATCCACAGCCAGGTCGCACGGCTGGTGATCCAGATCATGGTCAGCACCGCGATGACCGCGATCAGCATGAACACGTCGTTGTAGGCCAGCGTATTGGCTTCACGGGTGGCGGCGGTGGCCAGCGAACGTATGCCCAGGTTGGTGCGGGCTGCCGGATCGGCAATGGCCGAAATATAGGCGCCGCTGGAGCTTTGCAGCCGCGACTGCACCTGAGCGTCGATCAGCGTGACATGTTCGACAATGTGCGCCGAATGGAATTTCTCGCGCCAGACCTGAAAAGTCCCTAGCAGCGCCGAGCCGATCAGGCTGCCGACGTTCTGCGTGATCCCGAACATCACCGAAAAACTGACCATGTTGCGCGGGTTGCTGATCACCCCGCTGATGCCCAGCACTAGCGTCGGGCCGAGAAAAAACGTACCGCCAAACGCCAGCAGGAACTGACTGAAATACATCTGCGGGCCACGGGTCAGGCTGGTCGAGAAGCTGTCCATGCTCGACCCGATGGCCATCAATGCCAGCGAGATGATCAGCGGTTTGAACAAGTGTTGCGGGTTGATCGTCAACGCGCTGATGACCAGCCCGGCAACACTTCCCAGCAGCATGAACAGGTACAACGTATGCAATTGCTCGGAGCCCTGGTTCAGCCCCTGAAGAAACCCGACAGCGCCGGTCGACTGCTCTGACAGCACAATGCGCGTCAGCAGCACACCGAAGGCGAAACGAATCATCCGGCCACTGCCCAGCCAGCGAGTGATCAACAGCGGTCGGACGCGATTGTGTTCGATGCACAGCCCGGCCAGGATCAGCACGATGGACGAGGCCAGGGCCGTGCCAATCCACGGTTCTTCCAGCCACCACTCGATCCGCCCCAGCGACAGCGCGGCACACAGCGCGGCAAACCCCGAGGCCAGCAGTGCGAAGGTCAGAAAATCGAGTTTTTCGAAGGCTTTGAAGCGATCGCCGGGCGGCAGCTTCAAAATCAGTACACAGCCCAGTGACAGCAGGCACATTCCCAGCTCGAAGAGGTAGAGACCGCGCCATTCGGCGATCTGCAGCAGGTCCTCGGACACCAGTCGCGCCAACGGCGTGGCCAGCTGCGCGGTGCCCAGCCCGAGCACCAGCGCTTTCATTCGCCATTTCTGCGGGAAGGCCTGAATCATGTAATACAGCCCAAGCGAACTCAGCGCCGCACCGACCATCCCGTGGGCCGCCCGCACCGCGATGGCCGAGCCGATGTCGTTGACGAACAGGTGCGCAAAGGTAACGAGGGCGTACAGCACCAGGAATACTTCAGTGAACGCGCGCAAGCCGAATTGCTGGCGAAACTTCACCAGCAAGAGGTTCATCGAGACGTTGGTCATGACATAAGCGGCAGGCAGCCAGGCAATCTCAGCCTGAGTGGCCCCCAGCGAACCCTGCAGGTATTGGAGGTTGGCCACCACCAGCGCGTTGCCCAACCCACCCGTCAACGCCACGATCACGCCGACGATGGCAAACGCCCAGCGCTTGGGCGTGGCGTGCAAAGGCGTCGACGGCGAGCCCGGCAGTGTCGGCCGCTCGTGAGGTGCCCAGTCGTGGGGTCGGTACTTGTCGTTCATTGAGCAGACCTGATGAATGCCGTGCTGTGACCCCGCGCGGCGCGATATGACTCCCTGGCCGCCTGAAAACCTTGATGGACGTTGCGGGCCCCCTCCTGGCCCGCAACGTCACGTTCCACACTAGCTGATCATTCTCAATTCGCGGGTCTGTTCCAGGGTGCGGTCGAGGGTAACGTCGACCGCATGAATGCTCGCTTGGCGGTGCTTGAGCATCCCGCCGTCGCGGCCGTTGAACACCGCGTTGGCCTCCGCAAGGATCGACAGCGCCACGCTGTCCGGAGCGTCGCCGCCCAGGTCCAGCCCGACCGGATAGTGCAGATTGGCGCACGCAGCGGCCTGGCGAGTCTGTTCGGGGAGTTCGTCCAGCAGGCGCTCGGTGCGGCTGCGCGGTCCGAGCTGGCCGATATAGCGCGGGGTAGACTGCAGCACTTGGCCGAGCCAGTGACGATCCTGGCTCAAGCTGTGGGTCATCACTACGACTGCGGCGTCCGCCACCATGGCATGCAGTTCGGGCATTGGCTGCAACGGCGCCGAAAGAACCTGATCGGCATCGGGAAAGCGCTGCGCCCGGGCGAAATGCGAGCGCGCATCGATGACGGTAATGTGCCAACCCTGCAAGCGCGCCATGCTGACCAGGGGCATGGCGTCATGCCCAGCGCCGAAGATCACCAGCCGGCGCGGCGGGGCGATGTATTCCAGCAACACTTCAACGGCACCGTCCGCGCCTTCATAGGTGCGAGTGGCTGAACGACGGGCGTCGAGCACCGTTTTAAGATCCTCGGCCACCGCCGTTGCCAGCCAGCGCTCGCGCATTTCAATCTGCACCTGTCCGGCTGAACGAATCGCCACCCGCTCGCCCAGAGCCGTGTGACGTTCGCTTTGTGTACCAATGACCGTGGCGAGCGCCGCACCTGTCCCGCTGGCTTTCACTTCCCGCAGCACGTCGACCACCAGACTGGCAGCCCGCGGCATCCCCTTCTCCTCGGGGTGATCTTCAAACAGAACCCGTTCAAACAGAATGTGCACGGTGCCGTTGCAACCCAGCCCGAAACTGAGCTCGGCATCTTCGAGCTCATCATCATCTTCGCCCGTGCTGTAAGTGCGCAGCGCGGGCTTGCCGCTTGCGGTCAGCCACCAGGCCTTTTTGCTGACATCGCTTTCCAGGCATCCGCCGCTGACGGTGCCGGTCGCTTCGCCCATCGGCGCGATGATCATGCGTGCGCCCGGACGGCGGTAGGCCGAACCTTCGACCTTGACCACCGTGGCGATTACCACGTCCTGCTGCCCGCGTTGCGCGTCTTCAAGCGCCGCCAGCAGACTGGATAGATCATTCATGCGCGTCCCCAAAAACCGGTTGATTCATTTCGGCGTTATTCACTCAATGCTTGCAGGATGCATACAGCAGGCGTGAGCGTCCTGAACGCATGTGCTGTTGTGCTGACTGCCAGTGGCCGCACAGGTTCAGGTTTGCTGCGCAACAGCGCTCACTCATCCAGCGGCTGTTCATCCCTCATTTGGATATTAAGTTGAACATTCGCGGCAAATGCACTCTCAAAGCCTGGATCGCCGTTCCGCCTGACTGCGTGGAATCAATCCACCGGACTGACCAGGCATCGGCTACGCCGGAGAGCACCTGATGACGCGCCAATTACGCCAGCTTCGCGAAACATCCGCCACTCACACGCTGTGCCAGCGTTTTCAGGCCGTGCGCGACCGTACCGAATTTCTGGTTGAGCCACTCAGTGCCGAAGACATGGTGGTGCAATCGATGCCCGACGCCAGCCCGGCCAAGTGGCACATGGCGCACACCACCTGGTTTTTCGAAACCTTCCTGCTGATCCCCAACCTGCCAGGCTACGCAGTTTTCGATCCGACCTTCGGGTATCTGTTCAATTCCTATTACGAGGCCGTTGGCCCGCGCCACCCTCGTCCGCAGCGCGGTCTGATGACGCGGCCCAGCGTGGATCAAGTGCTGGCCTATCGCAAGCACGTCGATGAGAACATGACGACGCTGCTGATGACGCCGCTGAGCGATGAGATGAGCAGCCTGATCGAACTGGGGCTGGCTCACGAAGAGCAGCATCAGGAACTGTTGTTGATGGACATTCTCCATCTGTTCAGCCTGTCCTCGCTCAAACCTGCCTACAGTCCGCGCTGGCCAAAAGACATGTCAGGCCGCCGCGGGCATTTCAAGCCGCTGAGTGCCGGGCTCACTGAAATCGGTCATGACGGCGACGGGTTTGCCTTCGACAACGAAGGCCCGCGTCATACCACCTATCTGCAGTCGTTCGAAATCAGCGATCGGCTGGTCACCAATGGTGAATGGTTGAGCTTCATTGCCGACGGCGGTTATCACACGGCGTCCCTGTGGCTGTCGGAAGGCTGGACGCTGGTGCAGGAACACGGCTGGAATTCGCCGATGTACTGGCAACACGACGAAAACGGCTGGAAGCGCATGAGCCTGCGAGGCCTGGAGGGCATTGACCCCTCTGCGCCGGTGACGCACATCAGTTATTACGAAGCGGCCGCCTATGCCAACTGGGCCGATGCACGCCTGCCCACTGAGGCGGAATGGGAGGCTGCCGCACGCGCGGGCTTGCTTGAACAGGTCGATGACGTCGCCTGGCAGTGGACCCAAAGTGCCTACAGCGCTTACCCGGGCTTCAAGCCTTCGATGGGCGCGGTCGGCGAGTACAACGGCAAATTCATGGTCAACCAGATGGTCCTGCGCGGCGGCGCCAGCGTCACTTCGCCCGAGCATTGCCGTCTGACGTACCGCAACTTCTTCCACGCCGACAAGCGCTGGATGGTGTCCGGCCTGCGCCTGGCACGCGACAGCCGTCAGCCGGGCGTCGTGGACCCCAACGACAGCGAGTTTGCCCGCGACGTGGTCGCCGGTCTCGGCGCACCGGTCAAAACCCTGTCACCCAAATACTTTTATGACGCAGCGGGCTCCGATCTTTTTGAGTCGATCTGCGAGACGGCCGAGTACTACCCGACCCGCGCCGAGACCGGCCTGCTGAAAGGCATCGCCGGGCAGATCGCGGCGAGCATGCCGGCAGGCGCAGCGCTGGTGGAGTTTGGCAGCGGTGCAAGCGAGAAGACTCGTCTGGTGCTGGATGCAGCGCCGCACATTGCGGTGTACGTGCCCATCGACATCAGTGCAACAGCCCTGAACAAGGCCGCGCGCGCTTTGCGCCAGCGCTATCCGGCGCTGACTGTTGCGCCGCAGGTTGACGACTTCACCCGCGTGCTGACGCTGCCCGACGAAGCGGACGGCCATACCCGCGTAGGCTTCTTTCCGGGCTCGACCATTGGCAATTTCACGCACCAGCAGGCGGTGGATTTCCTTCACCGCGCCCACGACGTGCTAGGCGAGAACGCGCATTTCATCGTCGGCGTCGATCTGGTCAAGGATGAGCAAACGCTGGTCGCGGCGTACGACGATGCCGAAGGCGTTACCGCGCAGTTCAACAAAAACCTGCTGACGCGCATCAACCGCGAGCTGCATGCCGATTTCGACGTGGCTGCGTTCGATCACCTGGCGGTCTGGAATGCAGAGCAGGCGTGCATGGAAATGCACCTGGTCAGCCGCCGGCAGCAAAGCGTCACCGTGGCCGGCCACACTTTCCGCTTCGCCGCCGGTGAACGGCTGCACACCGAGAACTCTCACAAGTTCACGGTGGAATCGTTCACCGACCTGGCCGCGCGTGGCGGGTGGAGCGTCAGTGAGCACTGGGTCAGCGACGCGCCGGAGGTGGCGCTGTTCAGCCTGCAAGCGTGATGGGCAATGCATAGGGGCGATTGCTCGCGTGCATGCTGCAGAACCGAACTGTAGGAGCCGGCTTGCTGGCGAAAGCGTTGTGTCAGCGCCTACACCACTGGCTGACACAACCGGTTCGCCAGCAAGCCGGCTCCTACGGTAGATCGACGGCGCCGCCCAGTTTCACGCACGCCGCGACAGCCGTAGAGGCGTTGCTACTTAAGGTCAAGCACGTCGCAACAGCCGTAGAGGCGCTGCTACTTAAGGTCAAGCACGTCGCGGCAAACGTGGACCCATACGCACCCGCATCTGTAGACGCCGAACCTGTAGGAGCCGGCTTGCTGGCGAAAGCGTCGTTCCATCCACCGCAACAAATGGATGACGCAACGGCTTCGCCAGCACGCCGCCTCCTCCGATGGATGGCTCTCGCGGACATGCCGTACAGGAATCTTAATTGTCATTTGTAAAATGGCGCTGGTAGCATCCGTTAGCACCCTCACGGATTTCGGCAGTCACGCCGGGAATTGAGTAAAACAATAATTAACAGGGAGTCAGCGATGACGGCACAGGTAGCCCCTGCCGAATGCGCGAGCCAGCCACTGGCCTGCGACACCGTTCTGTTCGACGTACGCAATCATATTGGCCACCTCACCCTTAATCGCCCTCAAGGCCTCAACGCCATTGATCTGCCCATGATTCGCCAGCTGCAGTCCCGACTGGACGCATGGGCGAAGGATGACGACGTCTACGCCGTGGTCTTGCGTGGGTCCGGCGAGAAGGCTTTCTGCGCAGGTGGCGACATTCGTTCGCTCTACGACAGCTTCAAAAACGGCCGCACCGAGCATGAGGACTTCTTCGTCGAAGAATATGCCCTCGACCTGACCCTTCATCATTACCGCAAACCCGTCGTCGCCCTGATGGACGGCCTGGTGCTGGGCGGTGGTATGGGCCTGGCGCAAGCCGCCGACCTGCGCGTGGTCACCGAGCGTAGCCGACTGGCGATGCCGGAAGTCGCGATTGGTTACTTCCCTGATGTGGGCGGCAGTTACTTCCTCTCCCGCGTGCCGGGCGAGCTGGGCATCTATCTGGGCGTCAGCGGCGTGCAGGTACAGGCGGCCGACGCGCTGTATTGCGGACTGGCAAACTGGTACCTGGACAGCGCGCGCCTCGATGAACTCGATCTGCAGCTGGATAACCTCAGGTGGAGCCTGACCCCACTCAAAGACTTGCAGGGCACGCTGGCCAAACTGGGCGTGCAGCATCTGCCCGGCCCGCCGCTGGCCAGCCTGCGTCCGGCCATCGATCATTTTTTCGCCTTGCCAGACGTGCCAAGTATCATCGAGCAGCTGATGGAGGTACGCGTGTTCGATACCCATGCGTGGGCGATGGACACCGCACACTTGATGCAAACCCGCTCACCGCTGGCGATGGCAGTCACGCTGGAGCTGTTGCGCCGCGGCCGGCATCTAACGCTGGAGCAATGCTTCGCCCTGGAGCTGCATCTGGATCGCCAGTGGTTTGAACGTGGTGACCTGATCGAAGGCATTCGTGCCCTGATCGTTGACAAAGACAAGAAACCGCAATGGAGCCCTTCCAGCGTGCAGGCATTGAATGCCGAGCACGTGGCAAGCTTCTTCAGCGGTCAAGAGGCCTGACCTATGCAAGATCTTGAACTGACCGAAGAACAAGTGATGATCCGCGACATGGCGCGTGATTTTGCGCGCAATGAAATCGCCCCCCACGCGCAGGCCTGGGAGAAAGCCGGCTGGATCGACGACGCGCTCGTCGCCAAGCTTGGTGAGCTGGGCCTGCTGGGCATGATCGTCCCCGAGCAATGGGGCGGCAGCTACATCGATTACGTGGCCTACGCCTTGGCGGTCGAAGAAATCTCCGCCGCAGATGGCGCCACCGGTACGCTGATGAGCGTGCACAGCTCGGTGGGCTGCGGGCCGGTTCTCAACTATGGCAGCGAGGCGCAGAAACAGCAGTGGCTGGAAAAACTCGCCAGCGGACAGGCCATTGGCTGCTTTTGCCTGACCGAACCGCAAGCCGGTTCCGAGGCGCACAACCTGCGCACCCGTGCGGAGCTGAAAGGCGGTGAATGGGTGCTCAACGGTGCCAAGCAGTTCGTCAGCAACGGCAAACGCGCGCAGTTGGCGATCGTCTTTGCCGTGACCGACCCGGAGTTGGGCAAGCGTGGCCTGTCGGCATTTCTGGTGCCGACGGACAACCCGGGGTATCGGGTCGACCGCCTGGAACACAAGATGGGCATCCGCGCCTCCGACACTTGCGCGGTGACGCTCAGCGACTGCCGCATCCCCGCCGACAACCTGCTGGGTGAGCGCGGCAAAGGCCTGTCGATCGCCCTCTCCAACCTGGAAGGCGGTCGCATCGGCATTGCCGCTCAGGCGCTGGGCATTGCGCGTGCGGCATTCGAAGCAGCGCTGGGTTACGCCCGCGAGCGGGTGCAGTTCGACAAGCCGATCATCGAACACCAAAGCGTCGCCAATCTGCTGGCCGACATGCACACCCGTATCAATGCCACGCGCCTAATGGTATTGCACGCCGCACGCTTGCGCACGGCGGGCAAACCCTGTTTGTCGGAAGCATCGCAGGCCAAGCTGTTCGCCTCGGAAATGGCCGAATGGGTGTGTTCCAAAGCGGTGCAGATCCACGGGGGCTATGGCTATCTGGAGGATTACCCGGTGGAGCGATATTACCGGGACGCACGGATCACCCAGATATATGAAGGCTCCAGCGAGATCCAGCGGCTGCTGATCGCTCGCGAGCTGCGGCATTACGCGCTGTAACGGGCAAGCCGGCTCGATGTCGAGCCGGGACCTGCTTCATTGCGGCGGTCGTAACGTTCAGAGCGTTGGCAATACAAAATTGTGCCGACCCAGACGCAGTATCAACAGCGTCACCGAGTCGGCGTTGGCCAGCAGCACACGGCTGCGTTTTTGCGCATCGCTCAGAAACACATGCCGTGCCTCCTCCAGCGTGCGGGTCTTGGTCAGTGCAAGAACGGCGTTATACGCCTCGCTGTCCTCGGGGTTCAGATCCCCCCACTCGCCATCCTTCATGTGTACAAACAAATCTTCCCGGTGACTGGCGTGGGAAAGCCCCTCGTTCTGCAGCCGCTCCAGGTCCGCCTTGAGCTGAATGCTGTTGGCACTGTCGGCGACGATCAGGTCTGGGTACGGCGCGGCGGTTTCCAGGTACGCGATGTCGTGTGTGCCCAGAACCAGATGCGAAAGCTCATGAATCAAAGTGGCCGCACGGTGATGGGCCGGCATGTCAAAATCCGGCGCGCTGGCGCTGAGCGCGAATGGCGGAACTTCGAAAAACCGCTCCGTCAGGAACACCCTCCTCTTGGGGTCCGACCGGATGATGAACGCCACCGTATTCTCGTTACCCGGGCGTGTGGACCCCACCACAAAGCGCGGCGATGAGTAAGGCGACAGCGAAGCATCCATGACCTCGTCGAACAGCGCCTTGATCGTGCGCTCGGTCTCGATCAACAGGTCGGCGCCGGGCGGCGTCACACCAAAGAAGTCGCCGACGATCTCAAGCACACGCTCGTCCACCGGCATCTCCGGGGTGTGCACGTTCAGGTTGTCGAGGCAGTTTTCCAGATAGCGCTTGGCTTGCAGGTGCGCTTCGCCGATGTTCAGCGCCCGTTCACGGTAAACCTTGCGAATCTCCGGCATGCCCGTGGCTTCGATGATCAGCGCGTCCTCGGCCGTGGTTTCGGCACCTTCGGCGCGCATCTTGGTCAGCAGGCCACCGCCGCCTTTCAAGCCTGCATCGAGGTCCAGCTGCCAGCGCTGGTGCCCGTCCAGCTTGAGGCCGGGCCCGGGGCTGCCGTCTTCGCCGGTGATCAGCCAGCGGCCATCCTCACTGCGGCGCTGGACTTGATACACCCGCCCCCCGACTGCCGCGTAAACCTTCTCGGTCTTGCCATCCAGGTAAAGGCTCAACAATTCATCGCGCTTGAGCTCGCTCAACGAGACGTTCCTGGCCTCCAGCGCGTGCAAGCGCTTGAGCTGCTCGGGGGTCAACCGTAACCCTGCCCACTCGAAAGTGGTCGAGGTGGACTCTTCACCCGTCGACAGCTCGCCGGCAATCAGATCATCCTTTTCAGCCTGCTCGCGTGCCGCCGCCATCACGCCCAGCGCAGCCGAGAATTCGGACAGGGCCTCGCCCCAACGACGCCCCGAAGCAGACGCCGCCGAAGCACGAAACAAGGTATGGCTTTGCCACAGCGCGACCATCGTGGCGAGTTTGCCTGGCAAGAGGCTCAACACCTGTTCCAGCCCCAGCAGGCCAAGAAACTTACTGGACGCTTGATCCGCCTGCGCGGTGGTCACGGTATTCGCAACGCCCATGTCGATCAGCAGGTTTACCGTGTCCCTGAACATGAAGTGGAGTGCATTGCCCTTCTCCTCTGCCAGTGCCACCGTGACCGGCCCCGGTGCCCGCGTCGGAACATCGCCGAAACCCTCGGCGAAAAACGGCAGATGGGGTTCGATGAACCCCCCATGCTCGTAACGCCTGCGCACCTCGGCCTCAAGCCGATCCAGAAGCATCTGCTGCAACAGCTCATCGTTGCGGATATCGGCCAGCAGCGCGGCCGAGTCCGGGTACTCACGAAACACGAAGCCCGGATGGACGATCGCGTGCAGGACAACAGGGCCTGCGCCAGAGTCGCCCGGGCAAATCAGGTACATGCCCTTCACCGTATCCGGCGTCATGCCTTCGTCAGCCACCAGCCGAAGGGGGCTGATGATCACCGTGCTGTCGTCCACCGGCACGCGGGCGATCCCGTCCGGCATCTCGACGATGCGGGAGATGAACGCATACGCGCGCTCGCTCAGGGTGCCCTCGAGTTTTTGTTGCATTGCCACGGCCTGCAGCATCGGCGGAAACTGATCGACGTACAGTTTGAGACGCCTGGACCAGTCCGGCGACGCAGGATCGAGTGATCGACGCAGCAATGCCAGGAAGGCAGTACCGACATCCACGTGCCGGACCATGCTGCGCAAATAGTGAGGGGTGAGCAGACTGACCGCGTCGGGGTGTTTGGCGGATTCCACCGTCAGCATGCCGTCCGGGATGTCGACGAAACGGTTGACCGCATAGTCGGTTAACGATTCGCGAGTGACGACGGTGGCTGCAGGAATGCCCGAGGGTATTTGTCCCAAGCCGGGCAAAGCAGGCACATAGCGGCGCAAGGTGATGGTGATCTGGTCCGGGTCCCAATGCTTCTCGGGAAAGTCCCTGGCGAACTGGTCGAGTAGCCGGCCGCGCGCATATTCACCCAGCGGCGGGATGCCGAACAGGAAATCCTCTCCATCGCTGGTCGCCAGGTAGTAACGGCGCCAGATCGCATTGTAGGTCTTCAGGTCAGTGACAGACGCCGTCCGCAGCCATTGGGGCAGCAACTCTTCGAACAGCGTGCCGTCGAGGCGTAATGCCAGGCTGTCGAGCATGACGACAAGTTGATCATCGAGCTCGGTAGATCGGGCCAGTGCGCCAAACAGGCGTGCTTCGAATCGACAGCGTCGTGCGCGTGCACACAGTTGCTCCAGGCTTTGCTGCTGCCGGCCAAAAATGGTCTGCTGCAACGCTTCGATGGCATGGCCGTCCACCCGCTGCAGGTCCAAGCGCATCGGTGCATCGCGATCCTGCGCCAGTAAATGACGCAGCAGCAGTTCTCCGCGCCCATCGAGCAATCGCAGCCAGCGCTCGCGGTGCGCGCCGCGCAGGGCGCCGAGCACCTTGGCACTCAACGCCTGCATCGAATCGTAATGGCGCCAGCCGCGCGCGCCGACCCACAGAAGCACCCCGGTCGTCGGGTTTTTCGGTTGCCACAACACCAGGCAATCACTCATGGCAATGCCGCTCTGGTCGCCACAGGCCAGCGCAAGGGTGAACACTTCAGTCATCGCCGGACCAGCGATGGCTCGCAACTGCCTCACGGGCGCATCCAGCACCTGTCGGACCACGTCTATCGACGTTTCCGACAACACCGCCATCCGTTGGCGTAGCGCCAGGTCCAGGCGCAGCGCGTCTTCGCGCAAACCCAGCGCCACAGCCACCGGCTGCAGTTGCCGGTTGCCCAGCCGGGCAACGCCCGTGCGGGAATGCTTGAAGCGCTCCAGATAGCGCTCGGTGAAATCGATCGCGGCGTGTTCGATGGCCAAATCGATCAGTTCCAGATCTACAGACACGTCGGGGCTGCCTGTCTCAAACACGATCTGCGCGCCAGGCACAACAGGCGCCCTTCGGTGCCCGCTTACGTGTTCAAGCAGCAGTGAGACGAGGTCCATCGACACGGCTTCAAGGGACTCGCTCACCACCACCGCGCCCGTTTCAACATCGGACGCATCCACCGGGGATGATTCGAGCCAGCGCACCCTCACATCACGTGCCCGCAAACGGATGCCTGACGCCACGCAGACATAGGCTTGCAGCGCGTTTTCGACGTAACCAACAAGGACGTTGTCCAACTCGCGCAGGTGGGCGGCGCCCGCGTCGGAATCCTCGGTGCGCTCCAGCCACGAAGGGGCCAGCTGTTGCGCGGTGGGTCGGGTGCTCCGTGCGCTGTCGGCAACGGCCAGTACCGTTTCGGAGGGATCAATGCGTGAACCCACCTGGATCAGATCGTCTGCGTCAGAACTTGCCCACGTGCGAGCGAAGTTCAGCGGCATCTCACGGCTCCAGCGTCCTACGCTGAAATGCTGCTGACAGGGATCGATGAGCTGACGGACGTCCAGGGCGTCGTCGATCATCGCCGAACGCTTCTCTGGTTGCGTATTGACCGCCCACGCCCAGCGCAGATTGCGCGCCTGCATCGAGAGGATCGACTCGATCCGCTCCTCGAATAACGGCCCGGCAATGGCCTCGAACGACAATTCCAGCCCATCGACTTGCAGCAATCGATGTTGATCAGCCAGGGGCACGGTCGGGCTCAGAAGCTCGCGGCCTTCAGGGCTGGAGCAGAATGCGCTGAGTGCTGCAATGCCCTTGAATCGCCTGAAGTCGTGCTCTGGCGTAAACCACAGGAGCGAATGGCCCGTCGGTGCAGTAACGACCCAGGCGAATGTGCCGGCCATGGGTGTCTCCACGCCGTCCTCCCAGTGCAGCCTCAGCCGCACGCAGCGCGCATCGGTACCGCCCGCATCGGCTTCGGCCCACAGGCACTTCTGCAGCGCGGCCGACTCCTGCGCCGAAACGGTACCGTCGTGAGCGCGTTGATACAGCCTGTGAAGGAGGCTCGCAGTGTAGCGTCGCCGCGCCAGGTCACGCATGGGCTGAGCCTCTGCAGGACCGCTCCAGAACTGCGCGAGCCGCTGCGCGAAGTGGTCGGACAGCACCTGCACCGTGTCGCGCAATGCCTGAGCCAGAAGATCGGCATCGCCGACACTGAGTATCCGGCCTTCGCTATCAAGGTATTGCCGTGCGGAGGCAGCGTGTTGCCCGCTGCTGCACACATCTTCGAACGCAAGTTGCGCCAGGGTTTGCGTGGTCAGCATCACCTCGGCTTCGGACTGCGAAGCCGGCTGGAGAAGCCGCACCAATTGCGTCGCGGCGTCGAGTGTCAGATGGGGCAACAGGCGCTGCAATTGAAAATCCAGCGCTGAAGTGACCGTGCTGAAAAGACTGGGCGTGCCCCGGAACTGCTCGGTGAATTGCCGGACCGAATTGGCCTGGAATTCGACGACGGCGCGCATCTGGGCGAGGAACACGTCTCCCTCGATCTTTTCGTATTCGTAAGCGACCGAGCGGCTGCCGTGGGCAAACTTCGTGATCAGTGCGTTCAGAAGTTGGCGGCGGTTATCGAATGCCTCGAGCCCCCCAGCAAGCGTGAACAAAAAGATCCGCGCGTCGGCAACATGCGGCTGGCTGATCAACAGCGCGGAGGACAACTCCAGCGACAAAGGCGTGCCGTCCTCGGTCAACAGCCGGTCAACCCGCACGGGGCCGGCATCCGCCGCCAAGCTGGCAGCGGGGGCGATGGCGAGCACAACAGGCGCAGGCGGCAGCGCCAGCGGTTCAAGCCAGGCCCGATCTGCAGGCTGAAGCAGACCTGAACTCAGGCCGAGGTCGAGTTGATGGAGGAAGCGCTGCCGAAGAGAAGCGCTGTGGAAATAAGAGGTGATAACCGTGGACATTGCAGCTCCTTGGGCAAACGCCCACGCGGCGCAGAGCCGGGCGTGGGCAGGGAAAGCCAGGGAGCGTAGAGAACAAATTCGAGGCGTCTGCGTTACATAACGCTGTACACGGGCGGCGGGATTCGAGGTTAACTGGCGAAGACGCGGCGCGCGCCAGCCGCTCACATGCCGAGCCTGACCAGGCCCGGCGCCAGGCAGCGGGATCAATCAGGCTCGTACAGGGGCCGCTTGTTACGCTTTCAGCGTGCGCTCTACATGGCCGGCGAAGGCATCAATGATGTTCTGCAGGAACGGCCGGGTTTTCTCGTTCAGCTTGCCCTGCTCGTCAAAGAAGGTGCCCGCGTTGCCCAGGTAGGCTTCGGGCTGCTGCATGCACAGGACGTTGAGGAACACAAAACACTGACGCAGGTGCTGGTTGGCGCCAAAGCCACCGATGGCTCCCGGTGAGACGCTCACCACCGCCGCCGGCTTGGCACTGCCCCAGGCACTTTTGCCGTAAGGGCGCGAACCCACGTCGATGGCGTTTTTCAACGCGCCCGGCACCGAGCGGTTGTACTCCGGGGTGACGAACAGAAAACCGTCTGCGCCCTGCAAGGCTTCACGGAAAGCAGTGTAGGCAGCAGGTGGTGAATCGAGGTCGATGTCCTCGTTATACAACGGCAGGTCACCGATTTCGACAATGCTCAGCTTCAGGCTGGACGGCGCCAGTTCGGCCAGTGCGTGGGCCACTTTGCGGTTGATGGAGTCTTTCCTCAAACTGCCGACGATGACTGCAATTGTATGAACCTGGCTCATGAAGCGGACCTTATGCGGTGGTAGGAACCCACAGTTATAGATCAAAGATGCGCGCAAATCTGCGTTGTTTTTCCGCTGGTAATCATCGAAGTGATCGATCTGGCTGTCGGATGCAGAACGCACGTCTCAACCAAGGCATGCTACCGTCGGTCGCGACCGTTTCACCGCAGGTCAAAAAACTCCCCCTTGAAACGGGCATCTGAAGACCTTGGGTGAATAAGCACCCGGTGGAAATTTCAGAATTACCTTACAAGCGGACACGGTTTATTCACTTGCAGTGTTAGGATGCAAGCGAAAACGAGCAGTTATTTCCAGAGGTTACAAAGCAAATGGCTTCAGTTCTAGTTGGGCAATTTCATGCCAGGGATGAAGAAGGTCGCATCTACCCCGTGCAGGAATTCCGTGAATCCCAGCCTGTGGCGGCGGACGGCACCGAGCCTGTTTCCACTTATCGCCTGGCCATTGGCGACCGTGTCAGATATCTCGGTGGCGAAGAGTTCGAATTGGTGCAGTCGGGTATCAAATTGACGCGCGTTGTCTGACGCGCCTTAAAGGCGAGCGCTCGCCGCAGGTGACTGCGCAGCGCCGCAAGCGATGGCGCGGCTTACGAAGGCTCTGTTTGGCCCACCTCAGTTGGGTCAAACAGCAAATACCAGAAAATGGCTGACTCCCGTGTCGCGGGCTCGATTGCGCGATAACGCAGATGGTCCACGCCGCCGACCACAAACCCATAGTCCTCATATAACCGGCACGCCCCCAGGTTGTTGTTCTGGGTTTCCAGCGTGATCCCCGGCAGCCCCCGCTTGCGACTCCAGAACTGCGCCACGTCCAGCAGCCTGCGCGCGACACCGTTGCGTCGCGCCTGCGTGTCGACCGCCAACTCATCGATGTGGGCGAAGCCATTCCAGTGCTGACTGACCACCACATGCCCCACCGGCTGCTCGTCGAGCCAGGCCACCAGCACGGTGCTGTCCGCTGCGTCGCGATAATTGCAAAACTCTTCGGAATCGATGCCGTAGTTTTTCAGGTACGGCTCAACCGGATCTACCTGCCACTGTGCAACAGGCGCGCCGATCTGCACCTGGGCGTAGCCGGAGACGGTGAAGGTGAATTCGCTGTTGAGAATGTAATCCTCGAAGCACTCGTCAGCGACACGAATACTGAACGTCGGGCTGGACGTGTCCACCATGAGCCTCCTGCACCGTTGCCGGGATCGACATCACCTTTATCAAAGGCCGCCGGCTGGCGCCAGCATGGCCTGTTGCGCCGCTGTCTCGGTCAGGCTTGCGCCTGGCTTTGTGCTTCGAGCAGTTGGGTCCACAAGGCCGGGGCGCCAGCGGACTTTTCGATCACTGCCAGCCGCGCCTGGTGCTCGGCCAATTCGGCTTCGCTGGCCAGGATGATGCGACCTGGTGTGCGATTGGCAATGCGGCGGATTTCGGAAGGACGATCGGCCCCCCCCTCGCCGTCGTTGTTGCCGGCCAGCGACAGCGTCGTCTGGCCACCGGTCATTGCCAGATAGACTTCGGCGAGGATCTCCGAGTCGAGCAATGCGCCGTGCAGTTCACGGCCGGAGTTGTCTACGTCGTAACGCTTGCACAACGCATCGAGGCTGTTGCGCTGCCCCGGGTGGCGCTCGCGGGCCATGGCCAGGGTGTCGAGGATCGAGCAGTAACTGCTGAGGTTGGCGCGGTCGTGCTGACCGATCAGCGCAAACTCATTGTTCAGGAAGCCGACGTCGAACGCCGCATTGTGGATGATCAGCTGGGCGCCTTTGATGAACTCGAAGAATTCGTCGGCCACCTCGGCAAAACGCGGTTTGCCGATAAGGAACTGGTCGGTAATGCCGTGGACGCCAATGGCGCCCTCGTCGCTTTCCCGATCCGGCTGCAGATAAACGTGGAAGTGCCGCCCGGTCAGGCGTCGCCCGATCAGCTCGACGCAGCCGATTTCAATGACCCGGTGCCCGTCAGTAACGGGCATACCGGTGGTCTCGGTATCGAGGACGACCCTTCGTTCAGTGATGATGTTCTGTACAGTCATTGCCTACCGCCTCAGCTTCAGGCGCGGATATTAGCATGGGGGTTTTGGGATGTGCGCGCGCGGTTATCGCCTTCTGGCGACGCGCGGACGCTGCTTCAGCAGAAGCCAACTTGCTGGCGAAAGCGTGTCAGGGATGAAGATGTCGCCTGAACGCCTGTATCGCCAGCAAGCCGGCTCCTACAGTCGTGATCACCAGCGTCAACAGGACTGTGTATTGATCAGGCGTGCTTGATCCCGCGCACTTCATCCACGCCACGGTTCGCCAACTGGTCAGCGCGTTCGTTGCCGGCATGGCCGATGTGCCCGCGCACCCACTTCCAGCTGACCTTGTGCCGGCCGACTTGCTCGTCCAGCTGCTTCCACAGATCGGCGTTTTTCACCGGCTCCTTGGCCGCCGTCTTCCAGCCGCGTTTTTTCCAGTTGGGCATCCACTCGGTGATGCCCTTCATCACGTACTGCGAGTCGGTGACCAGCACCACTTCGCAGGGCCGCTTCAGCTCTTCCAGGCCGCGAATGGCACCCAGCAACTCCATGCGGTTGTTGGTGGTGTTGGCTTCACCGCCCCAAAGTTCTTTTTCCACGCCCTTGCACACCAGCAATGCGCCCCAGCCGCCGGGGCCGGGGTTGCCTTTGCAGGCGCCATCGGTGAACAGTTCAACGGTATCGCTCATTGCAGTGTTTCCAGAAATTGATAAAGCCAGGCGCCAGCCTTTGGATCAGGACTCGGGGGTGCGCCGATTGACCTTGGCCATCGGCAGGGGCAGCAATTTACCCATCGGCTCGCGACGCGGCATGCGCACGGGTCGCAGCCCTACCCCCATCTTGCGTGCGATCAGCAGATAGAAGCCGCCCCCGGGACTTTGCCAGCCATCGCCAAAACGTTCGAGTCCGGCCAGGCGGGCCTGCCACCTGGGAGACGCAAGCGGCGGACGATAGCACCCGAAGCGGCGTTTCTCCAGCGCGAAACCCAGCAGGTTGAGCCAGTCGCCGACCCGCGAAGGCGAGATGCAACGCGCCTTGCGCAAGGCATCGTTGGCGAAAAAATGACGGATTCCCCACGTGCTCCAGGGGTTGATGCCAACGATCACCAGATGCCCGCCGGGACGCACACTGCTAGCGGCTTCGCGCAGGAGGCCGTGGGGCGACAGGCAAAAATCCAGGCCGTGCTGCATCACCACGACGTCGGCAGCATGCTCACTCAATGGCCAGGCCTGCTCTTCGCACACGATCTCGACACCCGGCAGCGGCGCACCGAGCCGCACGTTGCGCTGCACCTGCTTTGCCGTTGGAGGTGTCTGTGCGGACGGGCCGTAATGCACCAGATAACCGCCAAAAAAGCGCTCGAGCTCTTGTTCGAGAACGCGGCTTTCTTCCTCCAGCAATAATTGTCCCAAGGGCCCGGACAGCCAATCGCGGGCTGAGCTGATCAGCTCAAGCCACTCGGGGTCGGCCTGGGCGAACGCTTCATCGGTCATTTCCGGTCTCCTTGTGGGGGCGATGCGAGCCGTGAGTCGCCTGGTGCGCGCGAGGCTCGCCTCGGCCCTGTTCAGACTCTAAGATGCTTCTCTATGTTTCCAGCCAAGCGAACCGCGCCATGATACAGGTCGATGCCCTGCCCGCTTTCAGCGATAACTACATCTGGTTGTTACAAGACAATGCCGCCAAACGCTGCGCGGTCGTCGATCCCGGCGATGCAGCCCCCGTGATCGCCTGGCTTCAGCGCAATCCTGACTGGCGCCTGAGTGACATCCTCATCACCCATCACCATGCCGACCATACCGGTGGCGTCGCGCAACTCAAGGCACTCACCGGAGCCAAGGTGTACGGCCCGGCCAGCGAGAACATTCCGGCACGGGACGTCGCGCTGGCGAATAACGATGGGCTCACCGTACTCGGCCTGACATTCGCCGTCCATGCAGTTCCCGGACACACCCTGGGCCACATCGCGTTTTATCACGCCGATGAGCCTCAACCTTTGCTGTTCTGCGGCGACACGCTGTTTGCTGCCGGCTGCGGCCGCCTGTTCGAAGGCACGCCCCAGCAGATGCACGCGTCCCTGAGTCGGCTCGCCGAACTGCCCGACAGCACCCTTGTTTATTGTGCTCATGAATACACGCTGAGCAATCTGCGCTTCGCCGTTGCCGTCGAGCCCGACAACGCCGACGTGGCGCAACGGTTCGAGCAAGTCACCCAATGGCGAGCACAAGATCGTATCAGTGTGCCCTCTACGCTGGCGCTGGAGCGCAGGACGAACCCGTTTCTGCGCGCCTCGGTCAGCTCAGTGAAACAAAAAGCAGACGAACGGAGCGGAACCGACAACGCAACGCCCACAGAGGTCTTTGCGGTGCTGCGGGCGTGGAAAGATAAGTTCTAATCGGGCGGCAAATCGGTACGGAAATTCTGAAAGGTTGACCGTTACCGAGCCGCTTTCTAGAATCGCCCGACATTTTCGCCTGGAACTATTCCCCAGCCAATGTCGTCATCCATACGCAAAACCATTAATTCCGACACATTGACTCGGTTGGCCCAGGCGATCGCAGTGATTGCGAGCGCCACATTGGCAGGCTGCCAGAGTACCGGCAGCCTGGAATCCGGGAACGGCGCAGGCGCTTCCCATTCCGTTGCCAGCACCAAACCCAAACCTGTTTATATCGCGCGCAAACCTGTCCCCCTCGCCCCTCCCCATGATGTCTGGGAGCGCATGCGCCAGGGGTTTCAGCTGCAGGACGGCAACGATCTCAATCCGCGCATTGACCAGCAGCGTCTCTGGTACGCCAACAACCCTTCGTTTCTCGAAACTGCGGGCAACCGTGGCAGCCTGTACATGCACTACATCGTCGAACGCCTGGAAGAACGCAACATGCCGCTCGAACTGGCGTTGCTGCCAATCATCGAGAGCGCCTACAACCCCATGGCGTTGTCGCGCAGCGATGCCGCAGGGATCTGGCAGTTCATCCCGTCCACAGGCCGCTACTTCAACCTGCGACAGACCAACTTCTACGATGGCCGGCGCGACATCACAGCGTCGACCACGGCGGCGCTGGATTACCTGACCAAGCTTCACGACATGTTCAACGGTGACTGGCTGCTGGCACTGGCCGCCTACAACGCCGGTGAAGGGACGGTCAGCCGCGCCATCGAGCGCAACGACAAGCTCAACCTGCCAACCGACTACTGGAACCTGCCCCTGCCGCAGGAAACCCGCGACTACGTGCCGAAACTCCTGGCGCTGTCGCAGGTGGTGATGTCGCCGGATGCGTACGGCGTCAACCTCAACCCGATCGACAACAAGCCCTACTTCCAGGTCGTCGAGCTGAATCAGCGCATGGACCTGTCGAAAGTGGCGGCCATGGCGAACATCGACGAAGACGAGCTGGTCCAGCTCAACCCGGCATTCAAAAAGCGTCTGACCATCGACGGCCCGCAGCATCTTCTGGTGCCAACGTCGAAATCCCAGTTGCTGACGGCCAACCTGTCAAACATGAAGCCTGAAGAGCTGGTGGACTGGCAGCAGTATCGCGTGCGTCCGGGCGACAGTCTGGCCAGCATTGCCAGTCGCTACAAAGTGTCGACCAACACGCTCAAGGACCTCAACAAGCTG
The DNA here is from genome assembly GCF_030208975.1 of Pseudomonas sp. ME-P-057. NCBI lineage: Bacteria > Pseudomonadati > Pseudomonadota > Gammaproteobacteria > Pseudomonadales > Pseudomonadaceae > Pseudomonas > Pseudomonas sp. ME-P-057. Next base: position 117,248 of record NZ_JARVSX010000020.1, on the reverse strand, counting down.
TCCGGCAACCAGTTGAAACGGGGTCAGGCCCTGACCATTCCGGTTCAACCGGGCATGCAGACCGCGATGCCGGTGTTCGAAGAAGTCGCCGAAGTCGACGAGAAGCCTGTGCGCACCCGCACTTACCGGGTGAAGAAGGGTGACAACCTGGTGCAGGTCGCACGCATCAACAAGGTCGATGTCAAGGATTTGCAGCACTGGAACAAGCTGTCTGGCCAGAATTTGAAGGTCGGCCAGACCCTTGTGATGCAGGACAACAGCAAGCCGGCGAAGGCCTCCTCCCGCGCAGTCGCCAAAGCTGACAGCAGCGGCAAAGGTGAAGACGCCGGCAAGAAGTCGATGCAATACAAGATCCAGAAGGGCGATTCGATGTACCTCGTCGCCAAGCGTTTCAACGTCGAAATGCAGCACCTCAAGCGCTGGAATCCGCGCAGCGGCCAGGCCCTCAAGCCCGGACAGACACTGACGGTGTATCTGCCACATTGATAAGTTGCGCGCTATGCGCATGCTCATCAAATATGACAACGTCGCAGATGGACTAACCCACAGATAAACCGTGGGAGTGAGCTTGCTCGCGAAGAGGCTTGTACCGCCGCTGAATTTCCAGCGGCAGTAATGGTGTCTTCGTGAGCAAGCTCACTCCCACATGATTGCGTGTGTGCTGGCGACTACGCAGCGCATGCGCAGGGCGGAATCTCCCACAGGTCGTGCGACGCTCAGGTTGCCCCCAGCCCTACCCTTTTTCCAGCCGATACAAGCTGTTACTGTGACCGACCGCTGCCTGGATCGACCGCCGACTTGATACGCACCCTGCTGCTGACTTTCAGCCTGGTCTTGAGCACAACAGCCGCCGCGACCCTCAGCGAAAGCCATGGTTACGCACAATTCGGCCTGCTCAAGTACCCTGCCAGTTTCACGCATTTCGACTGGGTCAATCCTGAGGCGCCGAAGGGTGGCACCCTGCGAATCATGGCCAACGGTACATTCGACACCCTTAACCCTTACACCTTCAAGGGCAGCAGCCCGATCTCGACGCCCAACTTCGGCCAGTACGGTGTCAGCGAACTCAATGAACCGCTGATGGTGGGCACCGGCCAGTACGATCCGTCCGGGGACGAACCCACCTCCAGTTATGGCCTGATCGCCAAAACCGTGGAATACAGCGAGGACCGTAGCTGGGTGGTCTTCAATTTGCGGCCCGAGGCGCGCTTTCACGACGGCAAGCCAATTACCGCCTACGATGTCGCGTTTTCCTACAGAACACTGCTCAAGGACGGCCATCCGCAGTACCGCACCGCGTTGCAGGAAGTACAGCGGGTGGACATCCTCAACCGTCACCGCATCCGTTTCGTGTTCAAACGCTCCGGCAACCCCCTGCTGATTCTGCGCCTCGGCGAGTTGCCGGTGCTGCCGCAGCACTACTGGAAGAACCGCGACTTCAAGGCGACCTCCTTTGAAGCGCCCCTGGGCAGCGGCCCTTATCGCATCACCCAGGTGCGGCCCGGTCGCAGTCTGGTGTTCGAGCGGGTGAAGGACTACTGGGGCAAGGACTTGCCGGTCAACCGCGGTAAATACAACTTCAACCGCGTCGAAGTAGAGTTCTACCGCGACGCCGACGTGGCGTTCGAAGCCTTCAAAGCGGGCGAGTTCGACATCTACATCGAGCACCAGGCCAAAAACTGGCTGACCGGCTATGACTTCCCGGCGGTGGCCGACGGCAAGGTGATCAAGGCGCAGATCCCGCACCAGATCCCCACCCAGACTCAAGGGCTGTTCATGAACACCCGGCGTGGCGCATTCGCGGACATTCGTGTGCGTGAAGCGCTGGGCCTGATGTTCAACTTCGAGTGGACTAACCGCACGCTGTTCAACGATGCCTACAAGCGATCGACCAGCTATTACCCCAACAGCGAGTTCACATCCAGTGGGCTTCCTGCGGGCCGCGAGTTCCTGATGCTCGCGCCCTACCGGGAGCAACTACCGGCCAATCTGTTCACGCAGCCCTTCGCGGTGTCGAAAACCGACGGCGGCGGCGTTCCGCGCGATTCCATACGCAAGGCGCTGGCCCTGTTGGCCGATGCCGGCTGGACGTTCACCGAACGCGGCCTGACCAACAACGCCGGCCAGCCGTTGCGTTTCGAAATACTTCTCGTCAATCCGAATCTAGAACGAATCCTGCAGCCCTACATCGAAGACCTCACGCGCGTCGGCGTGGATGTCCATCTGCGCACCGTTGACCGCGCGCAATACAAACAGCGCCTGGACCAGTTCGATTTCGACATGATCCTGATGACCCTCAATCAGACCCTCAGTCCCGGTCTGGAACAGTGGCAGTACTTCCACTCCAGCCAGGCCAGCATTAAAGGCAGCAAAAACTACGCGGGGGTAGCGAACCCGGTGGTGGACAACCTGCTCAATCAACTGCTGGCGGCCAAAACGAGGGACGATCAGGTGGCCGCGACCCGCGCGCTGGATCGCGTGCTGCTTTGGCAGCACTACATGATCCCCAACTGGTACCTCAACAATCATCGTCTGGCGTACCGCAACCGGTTCGCCATGGTCACCACCCCGCCCTACACCCTGGGCCTGCGTGCGTGGTGGCTCAAGCCTTCGGAGAAAACCCAATGACTGCCCTGCGCTCATTCGCCCGCGCTGGCGGCCTGTTCCTGAGCCCGTTCGTGCTTGCCCCGCTGCTGTTGGGCGTGGCAGGTGCATCCCGGGCGGCTCCGCAACACGCCATCACCCTCTACAACGAGGCGCCGAAATACCCGGCCGACTTTAAACACTTCGATTACGTGAACCCGGATGCGCCCAAAGGAGGAATTCTGCGCAGCGCGGGCTTTGGCGGTTTCGACAGCCTCAATCCGTTTATCAGCAAGGGCGTACCCGCCGACGACATCGGCCTGATCTATGACACCCTTGCCCGTCAGGGCCTGGACGAACCGTTTACCGAATACGGCCTGATCGCGGCAAAAATAGAGAAAGCCCCGGACAACAGCTGGGTGCGCTTCTACCTGCGACCCGAAGCGAAATTCAACGACGGCCATCCCGTCCGCGCAGAAGACGTGGTGTTCAGCTTCGACACGTTGATAAAAGACGGCTCGCCGCTGTACCGCAGCTATTACGCTGACGTGGACCAGGCCGTTGCCGAAAATCCGACCACGGTGCTGTTCAAATTCAAACACAACGATAACCGCGAGTTGCCGCTGATCCTTGGCCAGCTTCCGGTCCTGCCCAAACACTGGTGGGCCAGTCGCGACTTCAGCAAAGGCAGTCTCGAAATCCCGTTGGGCAGCGGGCCGTACAAGGTAGTCGAGGTCAAGGCCGGACGCTCGGTGCGCTATGAGCGGGTCAAGGATTACTGGGGCAAGGACTTGCCCATCAACAAGGGCTTTTACAACTTCGATCGGCTGTCGACCGATTACTACCGCGACAACACGGTAGCGCTCGAAGCGTTGAAAGCAGGTGCCTTCGACTTCTGGCAGGAAATGGCCGCGAAAAACTGGGCGACGGCGTACGACGTTCCGGCCGTCAGACAGGGCCGCCTGATCAAAGAGGAAATTGCCAACGGCAACCCTCAGGGCATGCAGGGCTTTATCTTCAACCTGCGCAAACCGATGTTTCAGGACGTGCGGGTGCGTCAGGCCCTCAGTCTGCTGCTGGACTTCGAGTGGACCAACAAGCAGTTGTTCTTTGGCAGCTACACCCGTACAAAAAGCTATTTCGATAATTCCGACATGGCGTCCAGCGGTTTGCCAACGCCTGCCGAGCTGAAAATCCTCGAGCCCCTGCGCGGCAAGCTGCCGGAATCGGTCTTCACCGAGGCCTTCAAACTGCCGGTGACCGATGGCAGCGGCATCATCCGCGAGCAACAGCGCAAGGCGTTTCAGCTGCTCAAGGAGGCCGGCTGGAAAATCGTTGGCGACAAGATGGTCGACACCGAAGGCAAGCCGGTCACCATCGAATTCCTCCTCGCCCAGACCGAATTCGAGCGCGTGCTGTTGCCTTTCAAACGCAACCTGGCCGACATCGGCATTGACCTGGAAATTCGTCGTGTCGACGTCTCGCAGTACATCACCCGCCGCCGCTCCCGCGATTACGACATGATCGTCGGCAGTTTTCCGCAGTCCAGCTCACCGGGGAACGAGCAGCGCGAGTACTGGGATTCATCCGCTGCCGACAAGCCGGGCAGCTACAACGTCATCGGCCTCAAGGACCCGGCGGTCGACACCCTGGTGAACGGCCTGATCAATGCCGATTCGCGCCAGAGCCTGATCGATCACACCCGCGCCCTCGACCGCGCGCTGCTGTGGGGCTATTACGTGATTCCGAACTGGCACATCAAAACCTGGCGCGTGGCGTATTGGGATCACCTGGGCCATCCGGGCAAGACCCCGCTCTACGACATTGGCACCGTGACGTGGTGGGTCAAGCCTGACGCGACGCCGGCCATTCCGGTGCAGGTCGCGCCGGATCAGGCTCAGCCAGACACCGAGCAGCCCAAGGGCGCGGAGCAATAACATGCTGGCCTACATTCTGCGGCGCCTGCTGCTGATCATCCCGACCCTGTTCGGCATCCTGTTGATCAACTTCGTCATCATCCAGGCCGCCCCGGGCGGGCCGGTCGAGCAGATGATTGCCAAGCTCGAAGGCTTCGAAGGCGCCACCAGCCGCATCGCCGGTGGTGGCGCCGAAGTCTCGGTAGCCGGCTCGACTTACCGCGGCGCACAAGGCCTGGACCCGGCGCTGATCAAGGAAATCGAGCACATGTACGGCTTCGACAAGTCGGCGCCCGAACGGTTATGGATCATGGTCAAGAACTACGCGCAGCTGGACTTCGGCGACAGCTTCTTTCGTGACGCCAAGGTGATCGACCTGATCGTCGAGAAGATGCCGGTGTCGATCTCGCTGGGGCTGTGGAGCACGTTGATCATGTACCTGGTGTCGATCCCGCTGGGCATCGCAAAAGCCACGCGGCATGGCAGCCACTTCGACGTCTGGACCAGTTCGGCGATCATCGTCGGCTACGCCATCCCGGCGTTTCTGTTCGCCATCCTGCTGATCGTGGTGTTCGCCGGTGGCAGTTATTTCGACTGGTTTCCGCTGCGTGGACTTACCTCCAGCAACTTCGATGAAATGACCTGGCTGGGCAAAGTGGGTGATTATTTCTGGCACTTGGTATTGCCGATCACCGCCCTGGTCATCGGCAACTTCGCCACCATGACCCTGCTGACGAAAAACAGCTTTCTGGACGAAATCGGCAAGCAGTACGTGGTCACGGCCAAAGCCAAGGGCCTGACCCAGCGCCGCGTGCTGTACGGCCACGTTTTCCGTAACGCCATGCTGCTGGTGATCGCCGGGTTTCCCTCAGCCTTCATCGGCATTTTCTTCACCGGCTCGCTGCTGGTGGAAGTGATCTTTTCCCTGGACGGCCTGGGCCTGATGAGCTTTGAAGCAGCCATCAATCGCGACTACCCGGTGGTGTTCGGCACGCTGTTCATCTTCACCCTGCTGGGGCTGGTGGTGAAACTGATCGGCGACCTGACCTACACGCTGGTCGACCCACGCATCGACTTCGACCGCAGGGATCATTGATATGACGTTGTCCCCTCTCAATCGACGCCGCTTTGAACGGTTCAAGGCCAACAAGCGCGGCTGGTGGTCGTTGTGGCTGTTTCTCATCCTGTTTGGCGCCAGCCTGGGCGCCGAACTCATCGCCAACGACAAGCCGCTGGCCGTGCGTTACGACGGCGAATGGTATTTCCCGGTGTTCAAGCGCTACCCGGAGACCACCTTCGGCGGTGAGTTTCCGCTGGAGGCCAACTACAAGAGCCCCTACATCAAGGAGTTGTTGGCGGCCAAAGACGGCTGGACGCTGTGGGCGCCGATCCCCTTCAGCTACCAGAGCATCAACTACGACCTGAAAGTCCCGGCACCTGCCCCACCCTCGCGGGACAACCTGCTGGGCACCGACGACCAAGGGCGTGACGTACTGGCGCGAGTGATTTACGGCTTCCGCGTGTCAGTCCTGTTTGCCCTGACGCTGACGATCCTCAGCTCGATCATCGGCGTGATCGCCGGCGCGCTGCAGGGTTTCTACGGCGGCTGGGTCGACTTGATCGGCCAGCGTTTTCTGGAAATCTGGTCCGGGTTGCCGGTGCTGTATCTGCTGATCATCCTCGCCAGTTTCGTCCAGCCCAATTTCTGGTGGCTGCTGGGCATCATGCTGCTGTTTTCATGGATGAGCCTGGTGGACGTGGTACGCGCGGAGTTTCTGCGCGGCCGCAACCTTGAATACGTGCGCGCCGCCCGGGCGCTGGGCATGGAAAACGGCGCGATCATGTTCCGCCACATCCTCCCTAACGCGATGGTATCGACCATGACCTTCATGCCATTCATCCTGACCGGCGCGATTGGCACCCTGACCGCGCTGGATTTCCTCGGCTTCGGTCTGCCCGCTGGCTCGCCGTCGCTGGGGGAACTGGTAGCGCAAGGCAAATCCAACCTGCAGGCGCCCTGGCTGGGCATCAGTGCCTTTGCGGTGCTGGCAATTATGTTGAGCCTGCTGGTGTTCATCGGCGAATCCGCCCGCGACGCGTTCGATCCGAGGAAATGACATGAACCAGGACAATCTGATCGAAATCCGCGATCTGTCGGTGGAGTTTGTCGCAGGGAGCAACGTTCAGCGCGTGGTCGAGGGCATCAGCTTTGACATCCGCAAGGGTGAAACCCTGGCCCTGGTCGGCGAAAGCGGATCAGGCAAGTCAGTCACCGCTTATTCGATTCTGCGGCTGTTGCCCTACCCGCTCGCGCGCCACCCCAGCGGAACGATCCGCTACGCCGGTGACGACCTGCTGCATGTCAGCGAGAAACGTTTGCGGGGCATTCGCGGCAACCGCATCGCGATGATCTTCCAGGAACCGATGACATCGCTGAACCCGCTGCAGTCCATCGAAAAACAGATCAATGAGGTGCTCGGCCTGCACAAGGGGCTGACCGGCAAAGCGGCAACCCGGCGGACGCTGGAGTTGCTCGAGCTGGTCGGCATTCCGCAACCGGCCAAGCGCTTGAAAGCCCTGCCGCATGAGTTGTCCGGTGGTCAACGGCAACGCGTCATGATCGCCATGGCCCTGGCCAATGAGCCCGAGCTGTTGATCGCCGACGAGCCGACCACCGCGCTGGATGTGACGGTCCAGCTGAAAATCCTCGAATTGCTCAAGGCGTTGCAGGCCCGGCTGGGCATGGCGTTGCTGCTGATCAGCCACGATTTGAACGTCGTCAGGCAAATTGCCAACCGAGTATGTGTCATGCAGCGCGGTTGCATCGTCGAACAGGCATCGTGCGAAGAGCTGTTCCGCGCGCCGCAGCATCCGTACACCCGTGAACTGCTCAGCGCGGAGCCCAAAGGTGGCCCGGCGAACAATCCGCCGGGTGCGCCCCTGCTCGAAGTTGAGGACCTGCGGGTCTGGTTTCCGATCAAGAAAGGCGTGTTCAAGCGCACGGTCGATCATGTCAAAGCGGTCGACGGCATCCACTTCAGTCTGCCCAAGGGTCAGACGCTGGGGATTGTCGGCGAAAGCGGCTCGGGCAAATCGACGCTGGGCCTGGCGATTCTGCGGTTGATTCGCAGCGAAGGCGCGATACGCTTTCATGGCCACGCCCTGGACGAGCTCACACAGCATCAGGTCAGGCCGCTGCGGCGCCAGATGCAGGTGGTGTTTCAGGACCCGTTCGGCAGCCTGAGCCCGCGTATGTCGGTGTGTGACATCGTCGGCGAAGGCCTGCGGATTCACAAAATGGGCACGCCGGTCGAGCAGGAAGCTGCGGTGATCGAAGCGCTCAAAGAAGTAGGCCTGGACCCGGCAACCCGACACCGTTATCCCCATGAGTTTTCCGGGGGGCAGCGGCAAAGGATCGCCATCGCACGGGCATTAGTGTTAAAACCGGCGCTGATTTTGCTGGACGAGCCGACGTCGGCCCTCGACCGCACCGTTCAGCGGCAAGTGGTGGAGCTGTTGCGCTCCCTGCAAACCAAGTACAACCTGACGTATTTGTTCATCAGCCATGACCTGGCGGTGGTCAAGGCGTTAAGCCACCAACTGATGGTGGTCAAGCAAGGCCAAGTGGTTGAACAAGGTGTGGCAGAAGACATCTTCGCTGCACCGCAACATCCTTATACACAGCAGCTGCTGGAGGCCGCCTTTTTGGCGCCGGCAGCTGTCGATTAACCTGAAGAGGAACAAAACAATGGGTTTTCTCGCCGGTAAGCGCGTCCTGATCGTCGGTGTCGCCAGCAAATTGTCCATCGCATCCGGTATCGCTGCCGCCATGCACCGTGAAGGCGCTGAGCTTGCCTTCACGTATCAGAACGAAAAACTCAAAAAGCGCGTGGAAGAATTCGCCGAAAGCTGGGGTTCGAACGCTGACCTGTGCTTCCCTTGCGACGTCGCCAGCGACGAAGAAATCGCCAAGGTTTTTGAAGAGTTGAGCAAGAAGTGGGACGGTCTGGACTGCATCGTTCACTCCGTGGGCTTCGCACCGGGCGACCAACTGGACGGTGACTTCACCCAGGCCACCACCCGCGAAGGTTTCCGCATCGCCCACGACATCAGTGCCTACAGCTTCGTGGCCCTGGCCAAAGCCGGCCGCGACCTGATGAAAGGCCGCAATGGCAGCCTGCTGACGCTGTCGTATCTGGGCGCCGAGCGCACCATGCCGAACTACAACGTGATGGGCATGGCCAAGGCCAGCCTTGAAGCCGGTGTTCGTTACCTGGCCCGCAGCCTGGGCCCTGAGGGCACTCGCGTCAACGCAGTATCGGCTGGCCCGATCCGCACCTTGGCTGCTTCGGGTATTTCCAACTTCCGCAAAATGCTGGCGGCCAACGAAGCTCAAACTCCATTGCGTCGCAACGTGACCATTGAGGAAGTGGGCAACGCGGGTGCTTTCCTGTGTTCTGACCTGGCTTCCGGTGTCAGCGGCGAGATCATGTACGTCGACGGCGGTTTCAACACCACGGCGATGGGTGATCTGGAAGGTTGATCGCATAGCGGGTCTCCGGCGCTTGCTTCGGGGAGCGCTGCCCAACGTGTAGAAGCCGGCGTGCTGGCGAAGACGGTGGATCAGACGGCCATTTGGCTGGAGGGTCTGCCGTTTTTTTTTCGTGCTGGGTTTGCCAGTCGGATTTTGTGGCGTTCGTTATAGGCGGCCTGACGGGCTTCGGCGAGTTACTTGGAAAGGCGTTCGGCCTGCACCCACGTCGCGATAGGTGTCGTCTGGGCTTTATGTGTATGAAAATCAAGATCAAGTGCAGATGGCCTCCCGGCCATGCTCATCCCACTTAGGACGCGCTGTTTAAACAATCTTTGCCGATCATCGTTGTACCTGACAGAACGCATTTTTCTGTAGGAGCCGGCTTGCTGGCGAACGCGGCGGATCAGGAATGAATACGTTGACTGACAGAATGCATTCGCCAGCAAGCCGGCTCCTACGATGAAATCGCGGTCATCCAGTGGACCGGCTTTAGCCGAGAAGCTGTTGCTGTGATCTTGTCTCAAACCCAACATTGCGGGTCCCTTCAAGCACGTAGGCCAAATACCGGCCACAAAAAAGCCCCGACTCTCACGAGTCGGGGCTTTCTGTTAACCGCGTTCTACGTCGATCAATACTTCTCGATCTTCGCCGCTGCTTCAAGCTGCGCGCGGTACGCCGCGAAATCCTGCTGGCCCTCACGGGACGCCAGGAAGCGACGGTATTGGCTCTTCTCCTCATCCGTCGCCGGCGCGGCCTGATTGACGCCATTCAAGCGCACAATCACAAAGCTGCCATCCGCTGCAGTCAGGCTGCCATACAACGGCTTATCCTTGCCCTCAGGTTTGGGCATACGGAACAGCGCCTGCAGCACTTGAGGGTCAACACCTTCCTGACCGCGTGAAGCCGCTTCCACCACCTTCCAGCTCTGACCGTCCTGCTTGGTCGCTGCATAAGGGACCTTGCCGTCACGCAGGCCTGCCAAAAGCGCCTCGCCGCGTGCCTTCACCGCATCGCTGGCATGCTGCTTCGCCAATTGCGCGCGGATCGGTGCCGATACCGCTTCCAAAGGAAGTTGCTCCGGCTGACGATGCTCCTTCACATGCACCACCACGACCGTCTCGGGGTCCAGTTCCAGCGCGGAGCTATTGGAGCCCTCTTCCATCACTTCCGGGCTGAACGCGGCCTGGATAACGGCTCGGTTGGCTGCAACCCCTTCACCGCCCTCACGACCGAATGGCACAGTCGTTTGCACTTTCAAGCCCAGATCCTGAGCAGGCTGAGCCAGATCCGATGCTTCGAACGCAGCATCTTCCAGCTTCTTGCTCGCATCGACGAACTTCTGCTCGACCTGCTGGGATTTCAGATCGTTGGTCAGCTTCTCCTTCAGGCTGGCGAACGTCGGCACCGATGGCGCTTCAACACCCAATAGCTTGATCAAGTGCCAGCCAAACTGACTGCGAACAGGCGCGGATACCTGATCCTTGTTCAGCGCGTATAGCGCGTCTTCGAAGGCCGGGTCATAGACACCCTTGCCGGCGTAACCCAGGTCACCGCCTTTGGTGGACGAGCCCGGATCCTGAGAAAACTCCTTCGCCAGTGCGGCGAAATCTTCGCCTTTGGCCACTCGCTGCTGGATCTCTTCGATCCTGGCTTTCGCCTGAGCGTCAGTAGTCTTGTCGTTGACTTCGATCAGGATGTGCGCCGCACGACGCTGCTCTGCCAGGTTGGCAATCTCTTTCTGATAGGCCGCCTGCAGGTCTTCATCCTTAACCGACACCTTGTCGAAGAAAGACGACTTCTTCAGCTCGATGTAATCAAGCACCACCTGCTCGGGACTCAAGAACTCCTTCGCATGCTCATCGTAGTGAGCCTTGATCTCGTCATCCGTTACCTTCACGCTCGACGGGTCTGCGGGCAGCGTCAGCGTAGCGAAATCGCGGGTCTGTTTTTCCAGACGCGCGAAGGCATCCACTTGAGCGTCAGTCACAAATGCACTGCCGCCGATACCGGCGCGAATCTGGCCGATCAGCATTTCCTGGCCCAGAATCTGGCGGAACTGAAGACGCGTGTAACCGAGCTGGCGAACCACCTGGTCAAAGCGATCGGCGTTGAATTTACCGTCAACCTGGAATTCAGGCGTCAGCAGGATCTGTTGGTCCAGTGCCGCCTCGGAGAAACCGAACTTCGAATCAGCGGCGCCCTGCAAAAGCAGTTTGCGGTCGATCAGGCCCTTAAGCGCTGAATCACGCAGCATCTTTTCATTGAGCATCGCAGGATCGAAATCCTTGCCCAGCTGTTGCATCAGCTGACGGCGCTGCATTTCAACAGCCTGACCCAGTTCAGCCTGAGTCACTTCTTCGCCATTGACCTTCGCAGCATCCTGCGAATGGCTGGTAGCCCTGAAAATGGCATCAAAGCCGGTCAGGGCCATCAGAGCGATGATCACCCCGATAATGGTCTTGGCAATCCAGCCTTGTGAATTGTCCCTGATATTCTGCAGCATGCGTCCCCCAGAGGGTTGTACTCGACTCACCAGGCTGCGGCACACGGTAACGCGGAGCGTGGGTTGAATCCGGATAGAAGAAAGGCGCATCCGAGGATGCGCCTTCTCGTAACTTGCAAAGCGGACGGGGTTCGATGTGCGTTCCCCGAGTGACAGTCCAGCGCTTGACCAACCGCACTTGCCGCTTCACGACCAGAACAGAGATAACGCTGTCCTGAGCGGGCAAAGTAAAAGAACTTAGTTGACGGCTTCTTTGAGAGCTTTACCGGCTTTGAAGCCTGGTTTCTTGGCCGCTGGAATTTCCAGGGTCTTACCGGTCTGAGGATTGCGGCCGGTGCGGGCAGGACGATCAGTGACGGAGAAAGTGCCGAAGCCTACCAGTACAACAGAGTCGCCAGCCTTGAGAGCGCCAGTGACGGATTCGATTACAGCGTCCAGCGCACGGCCAGCAGCAGCTTTCGGGATGTCAGCGGATGCGGCGATAGCATCAATCAGTTCCGACTTGTTCACTCTAAGTCCCCTTATGTATTTGAGTATTTCTAAGTTTTTTTGGGTGCAACCAAACGAACACTGAGCGGCCTGAACAGGCTTAAAGAGCCGCTTTATAGCAAGGGCTCCAAAAACCTGTCAAGGAAGGCCTCCCAGACTAATGCGTGCTGATCCTCTCCTTGGCGTCAGACTCGCGTTTTTCATCCTTGGCAACCATCTCGGGAGCCACGTCCGGCAAGGGCTCCGGCGCGTATTGCAGCGCAATTTGCAGGACCTCGTCAATCCATTTAACCGGTTTGATCTGCAGGTCCGCCTTGATGTTGTCAGGGATTTCCTTCAAATCGCGAACGTTCTCCTCGGGGATGATCACCGTCTTGATGCCCCCACGGTGAGCAGCCAGCAATTTCTCCTTCAAACCACCAATGGCCAGTACCTGTCCACGCAGGGTGATTTCACCCGTCATGGCGACATCGGCACGGACCGGGATCTGCGTCAGGGCCGACACCAGTGCCGTGCACATGCCCACGCCGGCGCTAGGGCCGTCTTTGGGGGTCGCGCCTTCCGGCATATGGATATGCGTGTCGCGCTTCTCGTGGAAGTCCAGGGGGATGCCCAGGCTCTTAGCACGGCTGCGCACAACCGTCAGCGCAGCGGTGATCGACTCGACCATGACATCGCCAAGCGAACCGGTCTTTATCAGTTGCCCTTTGCCCGGTACAACAGCCGCCTCGATCGTCAGCAATTCGCCGCCAACCTGCGTCCAGGCCAGACCCGTCACTTGGCCGACCTGATCCTGCTGTTCTGCAAGGCCATAACGGAACTTGCGAACACCGAGATAGTGCTCCAGCGTCGCTGCAGTCACAGTGACGGAGAAACGCTTCTCTTGGGCGTGCTCCTTGACCGCCTTGCGGCACACCTTGGCGATCTGGCGCTCAAGGCTGCGCACACCCGCTTCACGGGTGTAGTAGCGCACGATGTCTCGAATGGCTTCCTCTTCAAACTCGATCTCGCCCTTCTTCAAACCGTTGGCAGCGATCTGCTTGGGTGAGAGGTACTTGGTCGCGATGTTGATCTTTTCGTCTTCGGTGTAACCGGGCAGACGGATCACTTCCATCCGGTCAAGCAGCGCCGGAGGTATGTTCATCGAGTTGGCGGTGCACAGGAACATGACGTCGGAAAGGTCGTAATCGACTTCGAGGTAATGGTCGTTGAAATTGTGGTTCTGCTCGGGATCGAGCACTTCCAGCAACGCCGATGCCGGGTCGCCACGCATGTCGCTGCCCATCTTGTCGATTTCATCGAGCAGGAAGAGCGGGTTGCGCACACCCACTTTGGTCATCTTCTGAATCAGGCGACCTGGCATCGAGCCAATGTAAGTACGGCGGTGTCCACGGATCTCCGCCTCATCGCGCACGCCGCCCAGCGCCATGCGAACAAACTTGCGATTGGTCGCGCTGGCAATCGACTCCGCCAGCGAGGTTTTACCCACACCAGGAGGACCGACCAGGCACAGCACCGGACCACGAATTTTCTTCACGCGCTTTTGCACGGCGAGGTATTCGAGGATCCGCTCTTTGACTTCATCAAGACCGTAGTGGTCAGCGTCGAGGATGTCTTCGGCGCGGGCGAGATCCAGACGGACCTTGCTCTGAGCCTTCCACGGCACCTGGACCAGCCAGTCGATGTAGGAGCGAACCACCGTCGCCTCCGCAGACATGGGCGACATCTGCTTGAGCTTGTTCAGCTCGGCGGTCGCCTTGGTCATCGCGTCTTTTGGCAAACCGGCCGCATCGATACGCTTCTTCAGCTCTTCGATTTCGTTGTGGCCTTCTTCGCTGTCGCCGAGCTCTTTCTGAATGGCCTTCATCTGCTCGTTCAGGTAGTACTCGCGCTGACTGCGCTCCATCTGCTTCTTCACGCGACCGCGGATACGCTTCTCGACCTGCAGCAAGTCGATTTCGGCATCCAGCAACGCCAGAACGTGCTCGACCCGGGCGGAGAGATCGATGATTTCGAGAATTTCCTGCTTTTGCTCGATCTTCAACGCCATGTGCGCGGCCATGGTGTCGACCAGACGACCCGGCTCGTCGATGCTGTTGAGCGAGGACAGCACTTCAGCCGGGACTTTTTTGCCCAGCTGCACGTATTGTTCAAACTGTGCCAGCAGGCTGCGGACGAAGACTTCGGATTCACGATCCGGTGCATCAACCTCGTCGATCAGCGCCACTTCGGCGCGGCAGTGACCGTCCACCTCAATGAAGCGCTCCACCGAGCCACGCTGCTCGCCTTCGACCAGTACCTTCACTGTGCCATCCGGCAGCTTCAGCAGCTGCAGTACGGTCGCGACAGTACCTACGCTGTAGAGCGCGTCTTCACCAGGATCATCATCGGCAGGATTACGTTGCGCGAGCAGCAGAATCTGCTTGTCGCCAGTCATCGCGGCTTCAAGGGCTTCGATCGACTTCTCGCGTCCCACAAACAGTGGGATAACCATATGCGGGTACACCACAACATCGCGCAGTGGCAACAGAGGCAGTTCAATGGTCGTCTTCATGATTTCGCCTCTACGGCGGCCTTCAGGCCATGGACAGATATAAATAAGCTGAAAATCAAGATGGGGGTTGGACCTTAAAAAAACAAGCGCCGCTTTGAGTTAATCCGCCAGCGGTGCAGAAACGGCAACAGCGCGGCCCAGTCGGGTGAGGTGTTGGGAGGAAACGCGAAAAGGGCCCGAGGGCCCTTTTCGTTTCCAGTCGCCCGGTGCGTTGCCGAGGGGCTACGCGTCCGGTGCCGCCTTGGCAGGTGGCTCGCTGTTTTCGTAGATCAACAGTGGTTTGGAAGTGCCTTCGATAACGCTTTCGTCGATCACCACCTTGCTCACGTCCGACTGCGACGGGATCTCATACATGGTGTCGAGCAGAACGCCTTCGAGGATCGAGCGAAGACCACGAGCGCCGGTCTTGCGCTCAAGCGCGCGGCGGGCAACCGATTTCAACGCATCGGGGCGGAACTCAAGGTCCACACCTTCCATTTCGAACAGCTTGCCATACTGCTTGGTCAGCGCGTTCTTCGGCTCTGTGAGAATCTGCATCAAAGCAGCCTCATCCAGTTCGTCGAGGGTCGCCAATACCGGCAGACGACCGACAAACTCCGGAATCAGGCCGAACTTGACCAGATCGTCAGGCTCGACTTCACGCAGGGACTCGCCGACCTTCTTGCCCTCTTCCTTGCTGCGAACTTCGGCGTTGAAGCCGATGCCGCCCTTGGTGGAGCGATTCTGGATGACCTTTTCCAGGCCAGAGAACGCGCCGCCGCAGATGAAGAGAATATTGCGCGTGTCCACCTGCAGGAACTCCTGCTGCGGGTGCTTGCGACCGCCTTGGGGCGGAACGGAAGCCACGGTGCCTTCGATCAACTTCAACAGCGCCTGCTGCACGCCTTCGCCCGACACATCACGCGTGATGGAAGGGTTGTCCGACTTGCGTGAAATCTTGTCGATTTCGTCGATGTAGACAATACCCATCTGGGCCTTCTCGACATCGTAATCGCACTTCTGCAGCAGCTTCTGAATGATGTTCTCGACGTCCTCACCCACATAACCGGCTTCGGTCAGGGTGGTGGCGTCGGCGATGGTGAACGGTACGTTGAGCAAACGCGCAAGCGTTTCCGCAAGCAATGTCTTGCCGGAGCCCGTAGGCCCGATCAGCAGGATGTTGCTCTTGCCCAGTTCAACGTCGTCGTTTTTCTTGTCGCGCTGGTTCAGACGCTTGTAGTGGTTGTAGACCGCTACTGCGAGAACCTTTTTGGCACGCTCCTGACCAATGACGTACTGGTCAAGGATGCCGCTGATTTCTTTGGGCGATGGCAATTTATGCGCACTGCTCTCGGCCTGTGCTTCCTGCACCTCCTCGCGGATGATGTCATTGCACAGGTCGACGCACTCGTCACATACAAATACCGAGGGGCCGGCAATCAATTTACGCACTTCATGCTGGCTTTTGCCGCAGAAGGAGCAATAAAGCAGTTTGCCGTTGTCCTCGCCGTTGCGGGTGTCAGTCATTCGATCGATCCAATCCGGTAGGCTTGCAACACAAGATGAAGGCAATTGCCCGATATTTCAAGTCCGCAGGTGGCGCGGCGATGCCGACCACCCGGGATCATTGCCCTTCACGCAATCATTTGGCCATTTGACGACGGTCGATGACCGAGTCCACCAAACCGTATTCAGCAGCACGCTCGGCGCTCATGAAATTGTCGCGGTTGGTATCACGCTCAATGGTCTCAAGCGTCTGACCGGTGTGGTGCGCCAACAGTTCGTTCAGGCGCTGACGGATGAACAGGATTTCCCGGGCGTGGATGTCGATGTCCGACGCCTGGCCCTGAAAACCGCCGAGCGGCTGGTGAATCATGACGCGCGAGTTAGGCAGCGCAAACCGCTTGCCCTTCGCACCACCGGCCAACAGGAAAGCGCCCATGCTGCACGCCTGCCCCATCACCGTCGTCGACACATCCGGCTTGATGAACTGCATGGTGTCGTAGATCGCCATGCCTGCAGTCACCGAACCGCCAGGGGAGTTGATGTAAAGATGGATGTCCTTGTCCGGGTTTTCCGCTTCAAGGAACAGCAGTTGTGCCGAGATGAGGTTGGCCATGTAGTCTTCAACCGGGCCGACCAGGAAGATGACGCGTTCCTTGAGCAGGCGGGAGTAGATGTCATAGGCGCGCTCGCCACGGGCGGACTGCTCGATAACCATCGGGACCAGGCCGCCAGCGGCCTGGATGTCAGAGTTCTGCTGAATATAAGAATTGCGGGACATGTCTCGCATTCACTCCCAAATAGTCATGTCTTGAATACGCATAAGCCAGCGCGAAGGCTGGCTTATGGTGTTTTCGAACGAGAGAAGGTGATCAGTCGGCTTGTGGAGCTTCAACCGGCTTGACTGCCTCTTCGTACGAGACCGCTTTGTCGGTCACGCTCGCTTTCTGCAAAACAGTATCCACAACTTGTTCTTCCAGCACAACCGAACGAACTTCGTTCATTTGCTGTTCGTTCTTGTAGTACCACGCCACGACCTGCTCTGGCTCCTGGTAGGCCGAAGCCATTTCCTGGATCAGCTCGCGAACACGGGTGTCGTCTGGCTTGAGGTCGAACTGCTTGACGACTTCAGCGACGATCAGACCCAGCTCGACGCGGCGCTTGGCCTGCTCTTCGAACAGCTCGGCTGGCAGTTGGTCAGGCTTGATGTTGCCACCAAACTGCTGAACAGCCTGAACGCGCAGACGGTTTACTTCGTTTTCCAGCAGCGCTTTAGGCACTTCGATCGGGTTGGCGGCCAGCAGACCGTCCATTACCTGATTCTTGACCTTGGACTTGATCGCCTGACGCAGCTCGCGCTCCATGTTCTTGCGAACTTCGGTGCGGAAGCCTTCGATGTTGGTTTCCTTGATACCGAATTGCTTGAAGAACGTTTCGTTCAGCTCAGGCAGGGTCGGTGCCGATACCGTGTTGACGGTAACGGTGAACTCGGCGGTCTTGCCAGCCAGTTCCAGATTCTGGTAATCCTCTGGGAAAGTCAGGTTCAGAACGCGCTCTTCGCCCGCCTTCGCACCGACCAGACCGTCTTCAAAACCCGGGATCATGCGACCCGAACCCAGCACCAGCTGAGTACCGGTGGCCGAACCGCCAGCAAACGCTTCACCGTCGATCTTGCCGACGAAATCGATGTTCAGCTGGTCTTCGTTTTGTGCAGCACGGTCAACCACTTCAAAGCTGACGTTTTGCTTGCGCAGGATTTCCAGCATGTTGTCCAGGTCGGAATCGGCAACGTCAGCCGACAGACGCTCGACAGAGATGGATTCAAAACCGGCAACGGAGAACTCGGGGAACACTTCGAAAGTCGCGATGTACTCGAGGTCCTTGCCTTTTTCAAAGGTCTTGGGCTCTACGGAAGGTGCGCCAGCCGGATTCAGCTTTTGCTCAACGACAGCTTCGTAGAAGGTTGCCTGGATCAGGTCGCCCAGTGCTTCTTGACGAGCACCGTCTTCGTAACGCTGGCGGATCACGCTCATAGGCACTTTGCCTGGGCGGAAGCCCGGGATCTTGGCTTTACGTGCGGTCTGCTGCAGACGCTTGTTGACTTCAGTCTCGATGCGCTCAGCAGGCACGCCAATGGTCATGCGGCGCTCGAGAGCGGAAGTATTTTCAACAGAAACTTGCATGGATATTCCTCGTTGCACAGACGTTAGCCGGCCGTTTCCGACCCCAGAATCAAGGGCAAGCATTCTAGTGGGTCAAACTCAAGAAGTCACCCTACTGAACAAGGGTAAATAAAGTGGCGTGCAGCCCGGGAATCGCAAGCCGATGATTCGGCCTGCGGGAGGTGTCTGGGACGCACCTGATACGCCCCCATATAAAAGGAAGCGAAAGGACGGCCCAGTCATGATCCAGCCCCTGGAGGCACACCTTGTGGGCCTTGTGTCATGGACACATCAAGCGAGGGCCACGATGAAACCTGCGTTGAAACAAAAAAAGCCGCACAAGGCGGCTTTCTTTATCCCCTCAACACTCAAATAAAGTGTTGCGAGGCTTGTAGCTGGTGCGGACGGAGAGACTCGAACTCTCACACCTTTCGGCGCTGGAACCTAAATCCAGTGTGTCTACCAATTCCACCACATCCGCGTTTTGAAGCGCTTAAAGCAAAGGCGCCAGATTATGAATCTGGCGCCTTTTCGAATATGGGGTGGACGAAGGGGATCGAACCCTCGACAACGGGAGTCACAATCCCGTGCTCTACCAACTGAGCTACGCCCACCATATTGCGTTGTAACCGACGCATTCAAACTGAATGCTACTTGTGCCAAAGCTGCCTAATGGCGCACCCGGCAGGACTCGAACCTGCGACCATCCGCTTAGAAGGCGGATGCTCTATCCAGCTGAGCTACGGGCACTTATTTATTTGCCTTCGTTTAGACTGCAAATCAAGAGCTTTCAATCACGCTGAGCCGATCTTAACTCTACCTGACTTATTCAACCTTTCGACCTGATCTGCCGTCTCCGGCTAATCCTGTGTGGGGTTGTGCCCGACAAGTGCGACGAATCTTATAGACGGCCCAAAAGGTCGTCAACACTTTTTTCTAAAAAATTGAGTTAATTAAAGGGCTTAGCTTATTAAGCGAACCAACCGTCTTTGCCCTTGGGTCAGGTCATGCGAGAATGCGCGCTCTTTTTCCCTCCCTTCCGATGGTTAATCACGCGTAATGACTGCAAAACTAATAGACGGCAAAGCGATCGCAGCCAACCTGCGCCAGCAGATCGCCCAACGAGTCGCCCAGCGTCGCGAGCAAGGTCTGCGCACGCCCGGCCTCGCGGTGATTCTGGTCGGCAGCGACCCCGCCTCTCAGGTTTACGTCTCGCACAAACGCAAAGACTGCGAAGAGGTCGGCTTCATCTCGCAGGCCTATGACCTGCCCAGTGAAACCACCCAGACCGAACTGACCGACCTTATCGATCGCCTCAACGACGATCCGGCCATTGACGGCATCCTGCTGCAACTGCCACTGCCCGAGCACCTGGAGTCGTCCAGCCTGCTGGAACGCATTCGTCCGGACAAAGATGTCGATGGCTTTCATCCGTATAACGTCGGCCGTCTGGCACAGCGCATTCCCCTGCTGCGCCCCTGCACCCCCAAGGGCATCATGACCCTGCTGGAAAGCACCGGCGTTGATCTGTACGGCAAGGACGCAGTGGTCGTCGGCGCGTCCAACATCGTCGGTCGTCCGATGGCGATGGAACTGCTGCTGGCAGGCTGCACCGTGACCGTAACGCACCGCTTCACTCAGGATCTGGCCGGGCACGTCGGCCGCGCCGATCTGGTGGTTGTGGCCGCGGGTAAACCGGGCCTGGTGAAGGGCGAGTGGATCAAGCAGGGGGCGATTGTCATTGACGTCGGCATTAACCGTCAGGACGACGGCAAACTGGTAGGCGATGTGGTGTACGAAACCGCCCTGCCCCGTGCAGGCTGGATTACACCCGTGCCCGGTGGCGTGGGCCCGATGACCCGCGCCTGCCTGCTGGAAAACACGCTGTATGCCGCCGAGACGCTGCACGGCTGATCGCTCCCGTATTGCGCAGCAAAGCGCACCAATGAAAAACGGCACCCGAGGGTGCCGTTTTTTATTCGCCGGAAGTCTCTCCAGCCAGCTTATTTCTTGCCCGCTTCCCAGCTCTTCAAGAGGTCGGAGTAAGCGATGGTTTCGCCCTTCGGCTTCTCGTTGGCCAGCTTGCGTTGCGGCGCCAGGAACGCACCGTTGCTCTTCTCTGCCTTGGTGTACCACTCCTCAGCCGAGGTTTCCGGGTTCATCTTCGGTGCGCAACCGCTGGCATCCTGAACCTTGGAGCGCTCGATGCGGGTCATGATTGCATCCTGATCCTTGGCCAGACCGTCGAGAGCCGCCTGGGCGGTTTTCTCGCCGGTAACGGCCTCAGCCACATGGCTCCACCACAGCTGAGCCAGCTTCGGATAGTCCGGTACGTTGGTGCCGGTCGGCGACCACTGCACACGGGCCGGGCTGCGATAGAACTCGACCAGACCACCGAGCTTCGGCGCCAGGGCCGTCATCTCTTTGGAGTTGATGTCCGATTCACGAATCGGCGTCAGGCCCACGATAGTTTTCTTCAGCGAGACCGACTTCGACGTTACGAATTGCGCGTAGAGCCAGGCCGCAAGGCGCTTCTTCTCTTCGGTGGACTTGAGGAAGGTCCAGGAGCCCACGTCCTGATAACCCAGCTTCATGCCCTCTTTCCAGTAAGGACCTTTTGGCGATGGCGCCATCCGCCATTTCGGCGTGCCGTCGGCGTTCATGACCGGCAGACCAGGCTTGGTCATGTCGGCGGTGAAGGCGGTGTACCAGAAGATCTGCTGCGCGACGTTACCCTGGGACGGCACCGGGCCGGACTCGGAGAAGGTCATGCCTGCAGCTTCAGGCGGCGCGTAGGCCTTGAGCCAATCGATGTACTTCTGGGTGGCATACACAGCGGCCGGGCCGTTGGTGTCGCCGCCGCGGGTGATGCTCGAACCGACCGGGTGGCAGGCTTCTACGCGAATGCCCCACTCGTCCACGGGCAGACCGTTGGGCAGGCCCTTGTCGCCGCTGCCGGCCATGGAAAACCAGGCGTCAGTGAAGCGCCAGCCCAGGGATGGATCTTTCTTGCCGTAATCCATGTGGCCGTAGACTTTCTTGCCGTCCAGTTCCTTGACGTCCTCGCTGAAGAACTTGGCAATGTCTTCATAGGCCGACCAGTTGACCGGGACGCCCAGTTCGTAGCCGTATTTGGCCTTGAACTTCTCTTTGAGGTCAGCACGGTCGAACCAGTCGGCGCGGAACCAGTACAGGTTGGCGAACTGCTGGTCGGGCAACTGATAAAGCTTGCCGTCTGGCGCGGTGGTGAAAGACGTACCAATGAAGTCCTTGAGGTCAAGCGTAGGGGAAGTGACTTTCGACCCCTCGGCGCTCGCCATCAGGTCTGTCAGAGACATCGCCTTGCCGTAGCGGAAGTGAGTACCAATCAGGTCGGAGTCGTTTACCCAGCCGTCATAGATACTTTGGTTGGACTGCATGGCAGTCTGCAGCTTCTCGATCACATCACCTTCCTGCAACAGGTCGTGGGTGACCTTGATGCCGGTGATTTCAGTGAACGCCTTGGCCAGGGTTTTGGATTCATATTCGTGGGTGGTCAAGGTTTCGGAAACCACCTTGATGTCCATGCCACGGAACGGCTCGGCCGCCTTGATGAACCACTCCAGCTCCTTGAGCTGGTCGGCATCGGACAGCGTGGTCGGTTTGAATTCGCTGGAGGCCCATTTCTTGGCGGCATCCTCGTACTGGTCGGCCCAGGCCGAAACGCTCAAGCCACTGAGCATCACCATCGTTGCTACCGTCACACTATGTCGCAGCTTGTTTTTCTTATTGAACATAGACACCTCTTGTGTTGATTCTTATGTGATCCCGCGTTTCAACCTTCGCTAAAGCCTTCTCAACCCCAACGCATCACCACCAACAGCCACACCAGGGACAGCCCGGAGGCGACCCAGATATTCCAGCTGGTCGCGCCAATCACCAGCAGGTGCAGATAGGCGCTGCCGAGCAGGCCGATGAACAAACGATCGCCTCGCGTCGTGGCAATCGGCAAAAACCCGCGACGTTCAATGCTCGCCGAGCGCAGTTCCCACGCGGTCATCGCCACCAGAATCGCAGCGATGGACGCGAAGAAAATAGCAGTCGGCAGGGTCCAGGACATCCACTCCATTTTTCGACTCCTCAGACACGACCAAGAGCAAAGCCCTTGACCACGTGATTACGAACGAACCAGATCACCAGCATGCCCGGCAGGATGGTCAACACCCCCGCCGCTGCCAGCACCCCCCAATCGATACCTGATGCCGAAACGGTACGCGTCATGACCGCCGCGATCGGCTTGGCGTTGACCGAGGTCAGCGTACGCGCCAGCAACAACTCGACCCACGAGAACATGAAGCAGAAAAACGCAGTCACACCGATGCCCGAGCCAATCAGCGGAATAAAAATCTTGCCGAAGAACTTGGGAAAGCTATAGCCGTCAATGTAGGCGGTTTCGTCAATTTCCTTCGGAACACCGGACATGAAGCCTTCAAGGATCCACACCGCCAGCGGTACGTTGAACAAACAGTGCGCCAACGCTACCGCAATGTGCGTGTCGAACAGGCCGATGGACGAGTACAGCTGGAAGAAAGGCAGCAGGAAAACCGCTGGCGGCGCCATCCGGTTGGTCAGCAGCCAGAAGAACAGGTGCTTGTCGCCGAGGAAACGATAGCGTGAAAACGCATAGGCCGCTGGCAATGCGACACTCAGCGATATCACCATATTCAGGCAGACGTAGTACAGCGAGTTGATGTAGCCGCTGTACCAGCTTTCGTCGGTGAAGATGACCTTGTAGTTCGCCAACGTGAAGTCCCGTGGGAACAGGGTCA
Organism: Pseudomonas sp. ME-P-057; assembly: GCF_030208975.1. NCBI lineage: Bacteria > Pseudomonadati > Pseudomonadota > Gammaproteobacteria > Pseudomonadales > Pseudomonadaceae > Pseudomonas > Pseudomonas sp. ME-P-057. The sequence continues at coordinate 94,217 of NZ_JARVSX010000020.1, read as the reverse complement.
GCCCGCCGAGGATTTCGGTGTTGGTCTTGAAAGACATGTTGACCAGCCAGTAGATCGGCACCAGCAGAAACAGCAGGTAGATCCACAGCGGTATGAGCTTTTTGAACGACACTTTTTCGCGCTTGTTCATGGGCGTGCCTCAGTTCTTTTCGCTGTGGGTCATGGCGGTGTAGAACACCCACGAGACCAACAGAATGATCAGGAAATACACCAGCGAGAACGCCGCCGCAGGCCCCAGGTCGAACTGGCCGAGGGCCATGGTCGTCAGGGTCTGGCTGAGGAAGGTCGTCGAGTTGCCTGGCCCGCCACCGGTGAGCACGAACGGCTCGGTGTAGATCATGAAGCTGTCCATGAAGCGCAGCATCACCGCAATCAACAGCACGCTCTTCATCTTCGGCAACTGGATGTGACGGAACACGGCCCAGTTGGACGCCCGATCGATACGCGCGGCCTGGTAGTACACATCCGGAATCGCGCGCAGACCCGAGTAGCACAGCAATGCCACCAGCGAGGTCCAGTGCCAGACATCGATGACCAGCACGGTCACCCAGGCGTCCGACGCGTTGGCCGCGTAGTTGTAGCTGATGCCCAGTACGTCATTGAGGATCCAGCCAAGCAAACCAATGTCACCACGGCCGAAGATCTGCCAGATGGTCCCGACCACGTTGAAGGGAATCAGCAGCGGGATGGTCATCACGATCAGACAGAGTGAAGACCAGCGACCCTTGGTCGGCATGGTCAGCGCAATCGCGATGCCCAGCGGGATTTCGATCAGCAGTACGCAGCCGGAGTAAATGAACTGGCGCAGCAGCGAATCGTGCAGCCGCGGATCCTGCAGCACCTGGCGGAACCAGTCGGCGCCGACGAAGTAGCGGCTGGACTGATCGAAGATGTCCTGCACCGAATAGTTGACCACGGTCATCATCGGAATAATGGCGCTGAACGCCACCAGCAGGAACACCGGCAGGACCAGCCACCAGGCTTTGTTGTTCTGCACTTTACTCATGGGGCACCTCGCCGGCCGGCACTGGTTGGGTAGCGGCCTCCAGCAAAAATTCATCGGCGTACAGCATCAGCCACTGCGCAGGGAAACTGATCCATGCCTGGCCCTGGGGCACCGGCTTGTCTTCCTGCATGCGCACTTTCAACAGCTGGCCGGCCAGGTTGAGGGTGAGGATCTTGTAGGTCCCCAAATCCTCGACGTAGGTCACTTCAGCCTGCATGGCGTCGTCAACGGGTCCGTCCCAGACATGCACGAATTCGGGACGAATCCCGACTTTCAAGGTGCTCCACTGAGTCGCGGCCAGCCGCTGCTGCAAGGCATCGGACAGAGGCAGATGAATGCCGCCGAAACCCACACCGCCCACCTCAGGCTTGACCTCAATGAGGTTCATGCCGGGGCTGCCGATGAAGTAACCGACGAAGGTGTGATGCGGTTTTTCGAACAGCTCGCGTGGCGTGCCGAACTGCACGATCTGACCGCCGTACATCACTGCAATCTTGTCGGCGAAGGTCGATGCCTCCAGCTGATCGTGAGTGACGTAAACCATGGTGATGTTGAACTGCTCGTGAATCTGCTTGAGCTTGCGGCGCAGCTTCCACTTCAGGTGCGGGTCAATTACGGTCAGCGGTTCGTCGAACAGAATTGCCGACACATCGTCGCGGACCAGGCCGCGACCCATCGAGACTTTCTGTTTTTCGTCAGCGGTGAGGCCCTTGGCTTTTTTCTTCAGCAGCGGCTGCAGGTCCAGGACATCGGCGATTTCATGCACCTTGATCTTGACCTTGGCTTCCGGCATGCCCTGATTGCGCAGAGGAAACGCCAGGTTGTCGTACACCGTCATGGTGTCGTAGACCACCGGGAACTGGAAAACCTGAGCGATGTTGCGCTCCTCCGGCGACATGTCGTTGACCACAGTCTCGTCGAACATCACCTTGCCTTCGGAAGGACTGAGCAGACCGGAGATGATATTGAGCAGGGTCGATTTGCCACAGCCGGATGGGCCGAGCAAAGCGTAAGCACCGCCCTGCTCCCAGATGTGGGTCATTTCACGGATCGCGTAGTCTTCAGGACCTGACGGGTGGGCGCTGTAACTGTGTGCGAGTTGTTGCAAGCGGATCTCGGCCATCAGGCAACCCTCGCCATGCGCAGGCCCGGCGCCTGGATAAGGCCGCCCTGCTGATCGAATACGAACAGTTTGTGAGTCGGGATGTACACGCGAATCGGCGTGTCCACGTCGTACTCGTGAACGCCCGGCAAATGCAGCACCAGCGAGAAATGCTCGTTGCGCACGTGCAGGAATGTTTCCGAGCCGCTGATCTCGGCGAGCTCGACGGTCACTGCCAGTTCGAGGTCGTCGTCGTTGGAGGGCACCAGACTCAGATGGCTCGGGCGCACGCCGAAGCGGTAGTCGCCATCGCCAATGCGGCGCAGGTCAACGTTCAGCGGGAAGTGAGCGAAGTTGGCGAAGCTGACTTCGTTGCCTTCAATGCGACCCGGCATCAGGTTGATCGGTGGCTCGGAGAACAATTCGGCGGCCAGCACGGTTTTCGGCTGGTGATACACCTCGGGTGTTCTGCCGCTCTGGATCAGCCGGCCTTCATGCAGGATCGTTGTGGTGCCGCCCAGCGCCAGCGCTTCGTTCGGCTCGGTGGTGGCGTAGATGGCAATGGTGTTGCGCGTCTCGAACAGCTGGCGCATCTCCTGCCGCAGTTCTTCACGCAATTTGTAGTCGAGGTTGACGAGAGGCTCGTCGAACAGAATCAATTCAGCGTCCTTGACCAGTGCCCGCGCCATGGCGGTGCGCTGTTGCTGGCCGCCGGACAGCTCAAGGGGGTAACGAGGGAGAAATTTCTCGATGCGCAGCATCTTGGCGGTTTCCCGCACGCGGCGGTCGATTTCCTCTTTCGACATCTTGGCCTGGCGCAGTGGCGAGGCGATATTGTCGTAAACGGTCATGCTCGGATAGTTGATGAACTGCTGATAAACCATCGAAACATTGCGATGACGCACCGCGACATGGGTGACATCTTTGCCATTCATCAGTACCCGGCCGCTGTCTGGTTTGTCCAGACCGGCCATCAAGCGCATCAGGCTGGTTTTGCCTGATAAGGTGCGCCCCAGCAATACATTGAATGAGCCGGGTTCGAAGCTCAGCGACGCATCGTCGATCCAGATCTGACCGTCGACTGCGCGGCTGACGTGCTCAAGCGTGAGAGACATGGCGTGCCCTTTTTATTTGTTTTGTTCGGGGTGTTGCGTGTTTTGCCTTGCGGCGGGTCGTGACATTCGCCGACCGCTTGTTGGATAGCGACAATCGTGCCAATCCGCTTCACCCTCAGCCCAAGCGCTGAAAAGCCCGTACCAGAGCGGTTATGCTGCTTATTCGCACGGATGGGCGTTCACAGGCGAACTTAAATGAACAGCAAAGGCTGAACACTTGAACAAAATGAACGTTGACTTTGAACAATCCTGAACAACAATGGGTGGACGTTTTCGAGCAGGGATGCTCCGCCCAACCGGCATCTCGACAACAATAAGAAGTACTCGGACGGAGCCATTCAATGGCCACACCAGGCGCATCCCCCAGCCACGACACCATCATTCAGGATTCGTGGGCCCGCTGCCGCGAGTTCGGCCTTGACCACCAGTCACGCCCCTCCTTCGGCCGTTTGCCCGAACAACAAGTGTCGCAACTGCTGGAACGTCACCATTCGCTGGTGCAAACCACCCACCAGCAGGTGCTGCCGTTTTACGAGAACATTCTGAGCAATTCCAATTGCCTGATCCTGCTTGCGGATCAACAAGGCCAGGTGCTCAACTCCTGGGGCAATAAGCGCTTCGTCGAGCCGGACCAGCAACCGGGCTTCGTCGCAGGCGCCAGCTGGCTGGAGCAAGGGGCTGGCACCAATGCCATCGGTACTGCGCTTGCCTGTGAACAGGCTGTTCACATTGAACACGATGAACACTTTCTGAAAGCCAACCGCTTCATGACCGGTTCTGCCGCGCCGATTTTCGATGCGTCGCGACGGATGATTGCGGTGCTGGACGTGTCCAGCGACAGCTTCCTGCCGCCTTCCCATACCCTTGGGATGGTGAAAATGATGAGCCAGACCATCGAAAACCGACTGATCCTCGACCAGTTTCAGGACGGCTATTTCCAGCTCATTTTCAATACCGGCCTCAACAATCTGGACAGCCAGTGGGCAGGGTTGCTGGTGTTCGATGAAAGCGGCCGGGTGCTGTGCGCCAATCGGCGCGCTGACAATCTCCTGGGGGTCAGCTTGCTGAACGCTCACATCGAGAACCTGTTCAAGGCGCCCATTGAACATTTGCTGGATCAGGTCGAAGGCCAGCCTTTCCCGCTCCAGGCGCTGGGCCATAACCGCTTTCACAGCGTGCTGAAAAGGCCCAAGGCGCCTGTTCTCAAGCTTCGGGCCGTACCTGTTACCCAGGCTGCGCGGGCTTCCGTTCCCACGTCGGTGGCGCTCTGCGCTGCAGATGAGCGTGTCGAGAAAGCCGCGCGTCAGGGTCAGCGGTTGCTGGAGAAGAACGTGCCGCTGCTTGTCCTGGGCGAGACGGGTGTGGGCAAGGAAGTGTTCGTCAAAGCCCTGCACCGCGCCAGCTCGCGAGCCGATCAGCCGTTGGTGGCGGTCAACTGCGCGGCGATTCCGTCGGAGCTGGTCGAGGCCGAGCTGTTTGGCTATGAAAAAGGTGCGTTCACCGGCGCTCACCACAAAGGCAGCATCGGGCTGATCCGCAAGGCCGACAAGGGCACGCTGTTTCTGGATGAAATAGGCGACATGCCGCTGGCGGTTCAGGCGCGCCTGCTGCGCGTATTGCAGGAACGTTGCGTGCAGCCAGTGGGTAGCAGCGAGCTTTATCCGGTGGACATCCGGGTGATTTCCGCCACCCACTGCTCATTGCGTGAACATGTTCAGAACGGGCGGTTTCGGCAGGATCTTTACTACCGCATCAGCGGGCTGAACCTGGAATTGCCGCCGCTGCGTGAGCGCAGTGACAAGGCCGGGCTGGTGCTTGCCATCTGGGAACAGCACCGCGAACCTCAACAAACGGCAGGTTTCGAGCCTCAAGTAATGGAGCTGTTCGAACGTCATCCGTGGCCGGGTAATTTGCGCCAGTTGAGCAACGTGATTCAGGTGGCGTTGGCGCTGGCGGACGATCAGCCTATTTCCACGGAGCATCTGCCGGAGGACTTTTTCGCTGATCTGGCGATAGGTTGCGAGAGCGTTGAGCCCGAGACAGCGTTGAACCGCAGGGCCGCGCTGGACACGCCGGAAGAGCTGAACGAGTTGCTGCAGGCGGCCGGCGGGAACATCTCGCAGTTGGCCAAGCAACTGGGGGTCAGCCGCAATACGCTGTACAAGCGGCTGCGGGAACAGGGGTTTTAGCCTGAGCCCGGCTGACATATTGCGGCGAAACTCAGCCCCTGCGAATGCCGACTTGCTGGCGAAACACAGAGCCCTGTAGGAGCCGGCTTGCTGGCGAAAACGGTGGGTCAGTGGATCACTCCATGGGTGATTCATCGCATTCGCCAGCAAGCCGGCTCCTACAGTTCCAATATCCAATCGTCCGTGCGCTGGACATCAAACGTGACGCGGAGCGTCAGACGATGCATTCCCACCCGGAGCGTCGCCACAATCAGCACAGAATTGTAACGGTGGCTTGGGCAAGAAGAATTATATGGCTATATTTGGCCAATATTTCCGAATGCGAGCATACATCATGATTATCGTCCCCCTCGGTGAGGCCAAGGACAATCTGTCAAAACTGGTAGATGACGCTGCAGCGGGCCAGACCATCACGATCGCTAAACATGGTCGCGCAATGGCGCGCCTCGTCCCGATCGGGCGGCCCACCGGTAAACGCATCGGTGCTATGAAAGGTATTCTTCAACTACCCGACGACTTCGATGCACCGCTTTCTGACGCGGTGCTTGATGATTTCGAAGGCAGTCGCTCATGAGGATACTGCTGGATACTCATATTCTTCTGTGGGCTCTGACAGACGACCCGAAGCTTTCTCCTAAAGCAAAAAAACTGATCGAAACCGCTACTGAGGTTTACATCAGCGCCGCCACGTTCTGGGAGATGTCGATAAAGATTGGGTTGGGGAAACTAACGGCCGATCTCGAGGAGATTCGTGAGTACTGCCGGGACAGCGGCTTTATCGAGCTGCCTGTCAGCGTTGAACATGCAATCGCAGTCAAAGACCTCGAACACCATCATCGCGACCCATTTGATAGGCTAATCGTTGCTGCCGCCATCACTGAACCGATGAAGCTGATTACCTCAGACCCGATGGTTGCCAAGTACACGTCACTTGCAGTACTGGCCTAAAGCACCTAGGCGCCAAAAGCAGCAGGCCCCCAGACGCTATCATTTTGCAGACTGAACTTCGGGACACTGATCGTCCCCACGCTTCGCGAGGTAACCCCCGACTTTGACGCCCGGCGTCAACGGTGACGCGGAGCGTCAGAGGATGCGCTCCCACGTGTAGGAGCGCGCGTGCCCGCGAAGGGTATCAACTGGCGCCGACGATCAATCCGCCAAGCGCCAGGTCGTCCCGCCCTTGCCGTCTTCCAGCACGACGCCCATGGCGGTGAGCTGGTCGCGGATGCGGTCGGATTCGGCCCAGTTCTTGTCCGTGCGCGCTTGCAGGCGGGCGGCGATCAGGGCTTCGACTTCGGCAGCGTCGACACGCCCCTCCGCGCCGGCGCGCAGGAAGTCGTCGGCTTCCAGTTGCAACACACCCAGCACGCTGGCCAGTTCCTTCAGACGCGCGGCTAGACCTGCCGCTGCATTGACATCGCTGTCGCGCAGACGGTTGATCTCGCGGACCATTTCGAACAACACGGCACAGGCTTCCGGCGTGCCAAAGTCGTCGTTCATGGCTGCAGAAAAGCGCTCGACGAATGCTTCGCCGCCTGCGGGCTCAGCGACCGGAAGCCCCTTCAGCGCATGGTAGAACCGCTCCAGCGCACCTTTCGATTCCTTCAGGCTGTCTTCGGAATAGTTGATCGCGCTGCGGTAGTGGCTCGACACCAACAGGTAACGCACCACTTCCGGATGGTATTTGTCCAGCACGTCGCGAATGGTGAAGAAGTTGTTCAAGGACTTGGACATCTTCTCGCCATTGATGCGGATCATGCCGCAGTGCATCCAGGCATTGGCGTACGTCTTGCCGGTCGCGGCTTCGCTCTGGGCAATCTCGTTTTCATGGTGCGGAAATTCGAGATCGCTGCCACCGCCATGAATGTCGAACGTCTCACCCAGGCAGCAGGTGGACATTACCGAGCACTCAATATGCCACCCCGGACGCCCGGGTCCCCATGGCGATTCCCAGCTGGGCTCGCCGGGTTTGACGCCCTTCCAGAGGACGAAGTCCAGTGGATCGTCCTTGGCTTCGTCCACCTCGATCCGCGCACCGATGCGCAAATCTTCGATTTTCTTGCGCGAGAGCTTGCCGTACCCGAGGAATTTGCCGACGCGGTAGTACACGTCACCGTTGCCCGGCGCGTAAGCATAACCCTTGTCGATCAGGCTCTGGATCATGTCATGCATGCCGCCGATGTAATCGGTGGCGCGCGGTTCCATGTCCGGCTTGAGGATGTTCAGCCGCGCTTCGTCCTCGTGCATCGCGTCGATCATGCGCGCGGTCAGGGCATCGAATGCCTCGCCGTTTTCACGGGCGCGATTGATGATCTTGTCGTCGATGTCGGTGATGTTGCGCACATAGGTCAGGTCGTAGCCGCTGAAACGCAGCCAGCGGGTCACCAGATCGAAGGCCACCATGCTGCGGCCGTGGCCAAGGTGGCAATAGTCGTACACGGTCATGCCGCAGACGTACATGCGCACCTTGTTGCCATCCAGTGGCTTGAAGACTTCTTTGCTCTTGCTGAGCGTGTTGTAGATAGAAAGCACGTTGCCTACCTTAGCTCCACGAATCGCGGAGTGTCACAGTCCTGTTAAAGACCGGATGACCGGGTTTCGAGTCCTTCAGATCCGCGCTGAAATAGCCTTCACGTTCGAACTGGAAACGGTCTTCCGGCTGAGCATCAGCCAGCGACGGTTCAGCGCGACAACCGGTCAGGACCTGCAGCGAGCCCGGGTTGATGTTGTCCAGGAAGGTCTTGCCCTCTTCTGCTTTCTCGGGGTTGGCCGACAGGAACAGGCGGTCATACAGACGCACTTCGCATTCGATGCTCTCAGCGGCCGGCACCCAATGCACGACGCCTTTGACCTTGCGGCCTTCAGGGTTTTTGCCCAGGGTTTCCGGGTCGTAGGAGCAGCGCAGTTCGACGATGTTGCCGTCGGCGTCCTTGATGGCTTCGTCGGCGCGAATCACATAGCTGCCACGCAGGCGCACTTCGCCGTTCGGTTCCAGACGCTTGTAGCCCTTGGGCGGCTCTTCCATGAAATCGTCGCGGTCGATGTAGATCTCGCGGGAGAACGGCAGCTTGCGCACGCCCAGTTCTTCCTTCTGCGGGTGACGCGGCAGTTCGAGGTGATCGACCTGGCCTTCCGGGTAGTTGGTGATGACAACCTTCAACGGTCGCAGCACACACATGGCGCGCGGGGCGTTGTGGTCCAGGTCCTGACGGATGCTGAATTCCAGCATGCCGAAATCGACCACTCCATCGGAACGGTTGGTGCCGATCATCTCGCAGAAATTGCGGATCGACGCCGGGGTGTAACCGCGACGGCGGAAGCCCGACAGCGTCGACATGCGCGGGTCGTCCCAGCCGTGCACGTGTTTTTCATCGACCAGCTGCTTGAGCTTGCGCTTGCTGGTGATGGTGTAGTTCAGGTTCAGGCGCGAGAACTCGTACTGGCGCGGCTTGCACGGCACCGGCAGGTTGTCGAGGAACCACTCGTAAAGCGGGCGATGGCTCTCGAACTCCAGGGTGCAGATCGAATGGGTAATGCCTTCGATGGCATCCGACTGACCGTGGGTGAAATCGTAGATCGGGTAGATGCACCACTTGTCACCGGTCTGGTGGTGGTGAGCGTGGCGAATACGATAGAGGATCGGATCGCGCAGGTTCATGTTCGGCGAAGCCATGTCGATTTTCGCGCGCAGGACACGAGCGCCGTCTTCGAACTCGCCGGCTTTCATGCGGCTGAACAGATCAAGGTTTTCCTCGACGCTGCGCTCGCGGAACGGGCTGTTCTTGCCGGGCTCGGTCAGCGTGCCACGGTATTCGCGAGCCTGTTCGGGGGTCAGGTCGTCGACGTAGGCCTTGCCCGCCTCGATCAGATTGACCGCCCAGGCGTACAGCTGGTCGAAGTATTGCGAGGCGTAGCGCACTTCGCCGGACCACTCGAAACCCAGCCATTTGACGTCGCTTTCGATCGCGTCGATGTATTCCTGGTCTTCCTTCGCCGGGTTGGTGTCGTCGAAGCGCAGATGCGTCACGCCGCCGAATTCCTGAGCCAGACCAAAGTTGACGCAGATCGACTTGGCATGACCGATGTGCAGGTAGCCGTTGGGCTCCGGCGGGAAGCGGGTCACGATCTGGGTGTGCTTGCCCGAATCCAGGTCAGCCTGCACGATCGGGCGCAGGAAGTTGGTTGGAATTGCAGGGCCTGCCTTGGAGTTCGCAGCGGCGTCTTGAGTGGGCTTGCTCATAGGATCCTTGTACGGGTCGCGGCCAGGAAGGCCGGTTAAATCAAAGCGCCTATCATAGCCGAAGCTGTCAAGCCCCTGACAGCGCGCCGTGACAAAACTGCGGAGATGGGCTTGAGGCCGGTTGCCACGGCCGTTCAATCGCAACTACCCGTCCTGCGGCTAGCCTCTGTAAACTGCACGCCTGGGGTGAACCTGCAACTGTGGCCCGTCACGACGTGCGCCCGGTTCTGCGCTCACCACCTCCCACCACGACTTCAAAGAGCGAGCTGACACATGTCGAAAGTAAAGCTGACCACCAATCACGGTGAAATCGTTCTGCAATTGAACGCTGACAAGGCCCCGCTGACCGTTGCCAACTTCCTCGAATACGTCAAGGCCGGACACTACGAGAACACTGTCTTTCACCGCGTGATTGGCAATTTCATGATCCAGGGCGGCGGCTTCGAGCCGGGCATGAAAGAGAAAAAAGACAAGCGCCCGAGCATCCAGAACGAAGCCGACAACGGCCTGCCGAACAAGAAGTACTCGGTGTCCATGGCCCGCACCATGGAGCCGCATTCAGCGTCCGCGCAGTTCTTCATCAACGTCGCCGACAACAGCTTTCTCAACCACACGGGCAAAACCGTACAGGGCTGGGGCTATGCGGTGTTCGGCGAGGTGGTGGAAGGCACTGATGTGGTCGATAAGATCAAGGGCGTCGCCACTACGTCCAAGGCGGGACATCAAGACGTGCCGGCTGAAGACGTAATCATCGAGAAAGCCGAGATCGTTGAGTGATATTGCTGATCTCCGACCTTCACCTTGAAGAAGGACGCCCGGACATCACCCGGGCGTTTCTCGGTCTGCTGGCCGGGCGCGCACGCACCGCCGAGTCGCTGTACATCCTCGGGGATTTTTTCGAGGCCTGGATCGGTGACGACGCCATGTCGCCGTTTCAGCGCTCCATCTGCCAGGTGTTGCGCGCATTGAGTGACAGCGGCACGAAAGTCTTTCTGATGCATGGCAATCGCGACTTCATGATCGGCAAGGCGTTTTGCAAAGCGGCCCGCTGCACCTTGCTCAAGGACCCGAGCGTGGTGAACTTCAACGGCGAGCCGGTCTTGCTGATGCACGGGGACAGCCTGTGTACGCGGGACGAGGCCTACATGCGCATGCGCCGTTACTTGCGCAACCCCATGACGCTGTGGGTGCTCCGGCATCTGCCGTTGAGTACGCGGCACAAGTTGGCCCGCAAACTGCGCAGCGAAAGCCGTGCGCAGACGCGGATGAAGGCCAACGACATTGTTGATGTCACGCCCGATGAAGTGCTACAGGTGATGATGGAGTCCGGCGTCAAGACGCTGATCCACGGCCACACCCACCGGCCTGCGGTTCATGACGTGCAGCTCGACGGCACTACAGCCCAACGCATCGTGCTGGGTGACTGGGACCGCGAAGGATGGCTGCTTCAGATCGATGAACAGGGCTTTCATCTGGAATCGTTCGCATTCGAGCCGTAGTCGTTTTTTGGTTGACGAGTAATAGCCTGTTAGCCGGACATCAAGGCTGGACACAAACTGCCCCCGGGCGATGCCCTGCAGGAATGCAGTTTGTCGCCGGAAATCGACCTGTTAGGAATGCAGGTTTATCGCCGGACATCGACCTGTTAGGAATGTAGGTTTATCGCCGGACATCGACCTGTAGGAGCGCGCTTGCCCGCGAATTGCGGTGGGTCATTCAGACAAGTGGCGTCTGGGATAACGCATTCGCGGGCAAGCGCGCTCCTACAATGATCTTCGCCAGTCGTGGCTGTTGTGGCGCCTCACCCACATCGAATGTGCCGCCCCCTGCAGTAGAGCATTCAGAGCTGTAGCGTCTGGCACTACGCGATTTACGGGCAATGCGTTCCAGCGATAGCCGGGTTGGCGACAGGTCAAGGTCGGACGCAGGTTCATCGCCGGACACGGACCTGTAGGAGCACGCTTGCCCGCGAATTGCGGTGGGTCATTCAGACAAGTAGCGTCTGAGAAAACGCATTCGCGGGCAAGCGCGCTCCTACAACGATCTTCGCCAGTCGTGGCTGTTGTGGCGCCTCACCTCCATCGCATGTGCCGATTGCCCCTGCATTACAGCATTCAGAGCTGTAGCGTCTGGCACTACGCAATTTACGGGCAATGCGTTCCAGCGATAGCCGGGTTGGCGACAGGTCAAGGTCGGACGCAGGTTCATCGCCGGACATCGACCTGTAGGAGCGCGCTTGCCCGCGAATTGCGGTGGGTCGTTCAGACAAGTCGCGTCTGAGAAAACGCGTTCGCGGGCAAGCGCGCTCCTACAATGATCTCCGTCAGTCGTGGCTTTTGTGGCGCCTCACCTCCCATCGCATGTGCCGATTGCCCCCGCGGTAGAGCATTAACGCTGTAGCGTCTGGTACTACGCAATTGGCGGGCAATGGCGTTCCAGCGACAGCCGCGTTGGCGACAGGTCAAGGTCGGATGCACGTTCATCGCTGGACATGGAACTGTAGGAGCGCGCTTGCCCGCGAATTGCGGTGGGTCATTCAGATAAGCAGCGTCTGAGAAAACGCATTCGCGGGCAAGCGCGCTCCTACAAAGATCTACGTTGGTCACAGATGAGGCGGCACACCCGTTAAAGCCGCATTCACAAGGTTGCGACCGGGTATTCCCGGGCGCTCACGGACAGGCAACACGCCGGTAAGGGCGAAGCAGTTGCGCAGCCCGGCGGACGATCAATGCCCTCCCCCAGGCGCCGCCTTCGCTGTGAACGGCGGTTTGGCCAGCCAGATGATCAGGATCAGCGACAGAAAGATCCAACCCATCATGTAGAAGTAGTCCACGGTCGACATCATGTAGGCCTGGCTGGTCACCATCGAATCAAGCTGCGCATAGGCCTGATTACTCGCCCCGCCCAGGGTTTCGAGTGCGTGCCGTGTCGTGGGCTCGTAGGCGTTCACGCTCTCGCTGAGATACGCGTGATGCTGGTCAGCCCGGCGTATCCAGATCCACGTGGTCAACGAGGCCGCGAAGCTGCCACCCAGGTTACGCAAGAACGTCGCAAGGCCCGAGCCGTCCGCAATCTGCGAAGGCGGCAAGTCAGACAGCAGGATGCTCAAGGTCGGCATAAAGAACAGCGCCACGCCCGCCCCCATGAATAATTGCACCAGCGCGATGTGGGTGAAATCCACCTGACTGGTGAAATCCGCCCGCATGAAACAACTCAGGCCGATGGCCAGGAATGCCAGGCCGGCCAACAGACGCAAATCGAATTTGTGGGCATAGCGGCCGACGAAGGGCGACATCAGCACCGGTAGCACCCCGAGCGGCGCCACCGCCAGCCCCGCATAGGTGGCCGTGTAGCCCATCTGCGTCTGCAGCCACTGCGGCAGGATCAGGTTGATGCCGAAGAAACCGGCGTAACCCAGCACCAGACAGATGGTCCCGAAGCGGAAATTGCGGAAGGCGAACAGCCGCAGGTTGACCACCGGATGATCGTCGGTCATTTCCCAGATCACAAACACCGCCAGGCCAATCGCCGAGATAACCGAACCGATGATGATGAAGTTCGATTCAAACCAATCCAGGTCGTTGCCCTTGTCGAGCACGATCTGCAGGGCGCCGACCCCGATGATCAACGTGATCAGACCCACATAATCCATGGGTTGCCGGCTGGTGGTCACCGGCCGTGTGGCCATCTGCTGACGAACGACAAAGGCGGCGAACAGACCGATCGGTACGTTGATAAAGAAAATCCACGGCCAGCTGTAGCTGTCAGTGATCCAGCCGCCAAGGATCGGCCCGGCGATGGGCGCCACGACCGTCACCATGGCCAGCAATGCCAATGCCATCCCCCTTTTCGCCGGGGGATAAACCGCAATCAGCAGCGTCTGGGTCATGGGGTACAACGGACCGGCCACCATGCCCTGAATAACCCGAAAGCCCACCAGTTCAGGCATCGACGTCGAGATGCCGCAGAGGAAGGACGCCGTCACGAACAGCAATGTGGCCCACAGAAACAGCTTCACCTCGCCGAAGCGCCTACTGAGCCAACCGGTCAGCGGCAATGCGATGGCGTTACTGACCGCGAACGAGGTAATGACCCACGTGCCCTGCTCCGAGCTGACGCCCAGGTTGCCGGAGATGGTCGGCAAGGCCACGTTGGCGATCGTGGTGTCGAGCACTTGCATGAACGTCGCCAGCGACAGGCCAATGGTGGTCAGCAACAGGCTTGGCGGCGTGAAAGAAGCGGGAGCGTTATTACTCATCGCGAATCCTTTGACACTCGAAGATCACCCAGGCCCGCGTGAACGGGTCTGGGGAGATGGATTGGCGAATCAGCGCTGAGCGGTCTTGCCGCTCGAAGAGGCGCTGTTTTCGTGGATCACGCGTGCAATGAGCGTGTCGGCATCGGCCAGTTGCCTGGCATAGACGTCGGTGGTGAACAACGGCTGTTTAGGCGCTTGCTGCGCCAGTACCGGACCGCTCTGGTCGTGCAGGTTCACGTCAACGGTGGTCGACAGGCCGATTCGCAACGGGTGCTTCGACAGCTCGTCAGCATTGATGTGAATGCGCACCGGCACGCGCTGCACGATCTTGATCCAGTTACCCGTGGCATTCTGCGCGGGGAGCAAGGCAAACGCACTGCCAGTACCGGCGCCGACGCTGTCTACGGTGCCGCTGTACTTGACGTCGCTGCCGTACAGATCCGCTTCGATATCCACCGGCTGGCCGATCCGCATCTGGCCCAGTTGGGTTTCCTTGAAGTTGGCGTCGATCCACAGCTGGTCGAGCGGAATCACCGCCATCAGCGCAGTGCCCGGCTGCACCCGCTGGCCCAGCTGCACCGTGCGCTTGGCGACATAGCCGGTGACCGGCGCGATCAGCGTGCTGCGCGCGTTACTCAGATAGGCCTGACGCAACTGTGCGGCAGCGGATTTCACGTCCGGGTGCGAAGACACCTGTGTGTCGTCCACCAGCGCGGTACTGGTCGCCAACTGCTGCTGAATGTTGGTCAGCGCGTTCTGCGTGGTGGTCAGGTCATCCTTGGCGTGGGACAGCTCTTCCTGGGAAATCGCCCCGCCCGCAGCCAGACTGCGACGACGGTTGTAGTTGTCCTGGGCTCTCTGAACTTCGGCGCGCTGTGCCGCCAGTTGCGCTTTCATGCCGTCGACGTTGCTGTACAGACCGCGCACCTGACGCACTACTTTCGCCAGATTGGCTTCGGCACTTTGCAGCGCCACCTCGGCATCGTTGGGGTCGAACTGGACCAGCACCTGACCTTCACGAACCAGGTCGCCATCGTCGGCGCCGATACTCACCACGGTGCCGGTCACCTGCGGAGTGATTTCCACCACGTTGCCGTTCACATAGGCATCGTCGGTGCTTTCGCTCCAGCGCCCGTACATTTCGTACCAGGCCCAGACGCCAATCACCCCGAGTACGACCACCAACAGCAGGCCGAGTAGCAGCAGCTTGCGCTTGCGCGGGTTTTTCGTCGGTGTGTTCTGACCGGCTTTGTTGTCGGCACCCTTCCCGGCGTCAGGGCCGGCGTTGTCCTTTTGTTCGTGTGTAGCGTTGTTTTCGGTAGTGGCAGTGGCCATGTCGATTACCTTAATGAGTCATCGAAGCAGTTGACGGGACGTCCGGGGCGGCGTTGTCGCCGGGCTTGCTGTCTTCAAAGCCTCCCCCGAGGGCCTGCATCAACTGGATCGAAAGATCGATTCGTTCCGCGTTGAGATCAGCCTGTTGGCGTTGCGATTGCAGCAGTTGTTGCTCGACGCTCAGGACGTCCAGGTAATTGCCGATGCCCGATGAGTAGCGCTGAACGACGGTGTCGTAGGATTTCTGAATCACATCGGTCGCCTGCTGACGCGCCTCGATCTGACGGCGGATGTCACGCAACTGGCCGATGCCATCGCTGACATCGCCCAGCGCCCGGACCAGTGTCTTGTTGTACTGCGCCACCGCGAGGTCGTAGTCGGCGTCCCGAGCGTCAAGGTCGGCACGGCGACGTCCGCCGTCGAAAATCGGCAGCGAGACCGTCGGCGCAACATTGAAGAAGCGACTCGCCGAACCAAACATTGCATCGCCCAGCAGCGACTCGGCGCCTGCAGAGGCGCTGAGGTTGAGGTTGGGGTAAAAGTTGGTCTTGCTGACGTCGATGTTTTTGCTTGCCGCCTCAACCCGCCAGCGCGCTGCCACCAGGTCCGGGCGACGGCCCAGTAACTCGGCGGGCACCACTGAAGGCAGGGCCACGACAGCAGGTTGCAGCACCGCAGGCCGACGCAGTTGTTCGCCACGGTCCGGGCCTTTGCCCATGAGCACGGCCAACTGGATTTTGGCGCTGCGCAGGCTCTTGTCCGCGTCCGCCAGCGATTCGCGAGAGTTGGCTTCCAGGCTCTGGGTCTGCTCGTACTGGTATTCGCTGTCGATGCCCGACTTGAAACGCCGCGCGCCCAAATCCAGCAGTTGACTCGTACGCTTGAGGTCCTCGGCCGCCAGATCGCGGACGATGTAGGCCTGGCCAAGGTCGCTGTAGGCGCGAGCCACGTCAGCGGCGAGGGTCAATTGCGCCGCTTGCTGATCGACTTCGCTGGCGCGGGCCTGCCCCAACGCCGCTTCCCAGGCCGCACGCTGTCCACCCCACAGATCAAAGTTGTAATTGAAGCCCGCGCTCAAGCTGCGCAAGGTGCTGTAGCGTCCGCCTGCGCCAGTCGGATCCTGATCGCGGGCCAGACGCGAGCGGCTGATGCTGGCGTCGGCATCGACGGTCGGCATGCGTTCGGCATCGGCGGCATTCGCCTGCGCGGTCGCCTGATGCGTGCGAGCAGCGGCGATTTGCATGTCCGGGCTGTCGCGCAACGCTTCAGTGATCAGCGTGTTGAGCTGTGGATCGCCGAGGCTGGTCCACCAATCGCGCTTTGGCCAGGCCGCCGGCGAGAGCTGAATGCCGTTGAGGCTTTGGGCGGTTTGCAGGTGGTTGGCATCAATGCCGACGCCTTCGGTCTTCAGGCCTTTGGAGCTGGCGCAACCGGCCAGGACCAGCGCCACGAATACCAGACTCAGGGACGTGCGCAGGGTCGAACCCTGCTGGATATGAGTGCTCATCGTTCGGCAATCCGGGCAATCGTGATGGGGTCGCCCGAGGCAACCAGAATTTTCGTCAGAATCTTTTCCAGCGCCAGCAGCTCGCTGTCTTCCAGCACCCCGACCATCTCGTTCATCGCGTGTGCGCCGATTTCCGGCAACAGGTCGGAGAGCTCCCTGCCTTCATCGGTCAGCACCAGTTGCACCTGACGCCGATCGGATTCCGAGCGCGCGCGGGACAACAGGTTTTTCTGCTCCAGACGGTCGAGCATGCGGGTCATGGAACCACTGTCCAGGTTCAGCATGCGACAGATGTCGGCCGGGGTTTCGGCGCAGAAGCGCGCGATCATCACCAGCACCTTGAACTGCTGCGCGGTGACGCCGTGGGGCTCCAGATGCCGATCGAGGATGCGGTTTTTCAGCTGTTCAGTCCGGCCGAGCAACATGCCGAGCAGACTGTCGTGAAAATTTTCAGGAGTGAAATGCGCCATTTGGTAGCCACCCATTATCTGCTTAGGCAGTGAATGGGGAGGATCTTACTGCCTAGGCAGTAAACACACAATGAAACAATATTTAAGGTGTACGGATTCGGACGAACGTGATTCGACGAATTGGCGAGGAGTTTTTATGCAGTGGCAGCGGCCTCCGTAGAAGCCGGCTTGCTGGCGAACGCGAGCGCGGTCGGTCAGACGCTAAGAATGTCGGGCGGGAGATCGATTCGCGCGCAAGCGCGCTCCTGCGAATCGGTGTCTGCCCTAAAAGGCTTACGCCGCCGGTACACCGCTGTGGAAGCGGAAGTCTTCATCGGGGCTTTCGATCAGCTCACGCTCGGCGAGGCGGATTTCTTCGATCTTGGCGTCGACGTCCGCCGCAGTGCCATACGTGTAAGCCAGCTTCAGGTAGTCCTGAAAATGACGGGCTTCGGATTTGAGCAGGCTGGCGTAGAACTTCGCCAGGTCTTCATCCAGATGCGGCACGAGCGCAGCAAAGCGTTCGCACGAACGTGCTTCCACAATGGCGCCGACGACCAGCGCGTCGGTCAGCCGATAAGGGTTATGGGTGCGCACGAGTTTGCGCAACGAACCGGCATAGCGCGCGGAGCTGATGTTGGCCATCGGAATGCCGCGCTTCTTGATGATGCCGATGACTTGCTCGAAGTGGCGCAGCTCCTCGCGGGCCAGCCGGGACATTTTGGCGAGCAGGTCAAATTTGTCGTTGTACTGAAACATGAACTGAAACGCCGCGCCGGCGGCTTTCTTTTCATTGTTGGCGTGGTCAATCAGCAGGATATCCAGGTTCTGCAAGGCAGCCTGCACCCAGCTGTCCGGGGTGGGGCAAAGCAGGAAAGCGTCGACGTCTGGATAGGTCTGCATGGGTTCACAAATAGCGGGTTGGGAAAGGCGCAGCATTATACGGAGCCTGACGGACAGAACCAGCCTGCCTGGCAGCGACAGCCGGGGATTTTTGCTTGCCCCGCTGCCGGGCCGAAACGATCAGCGCGCGCCCATCGCGTCCTTCAGGAAACCCGGCGCGATGTAACGCTCGTAATGCGCTTCGGACAGCAGGAAGAATTCCCGATCAATGGCATCGCGCAGTTCGGGCAGTGACCAGTCGCGAAACTCCGGCAGCAGCACCATGCCGTAGGCGTCGAGCTGGTTGATCACCCGAGCGCCCCGCGCAATCAACTGATAGGCCCAGCAATATTCCGACTGGTGCGGGACGAAACGGATCTTGCGTTGTTCCAGCTGCTGGCGCAGCTTCACGGGGTCGAAGACTTCGACCTTCGCCGCCATGACCTGCACCAGCAGCTGTTCAAGGCGCAGCCAGACCGCGCGTTTTTCGTCTTCGTTGTACCCGTTCCAATGGATGACCTCGTGGTGGAAACGTTTGCATCCACGGCACACAAGATCGCCGTAAACGGTGGAGCACAGGCCCACGCAGGGCGTTTTGATGATCTGATTGGGCATGGCAAAACAACACGACGGCGAACGGAACAAGCCGGCATGTTAGCCCTTTGTCTAACGAGGTACACCCTTCAACCTGTGGGGGCTAACTTACCTTCAGCGGTTTTTTCCCGTAGAATCACCGGGCCTTTTAAGGCGCCAATGTCCGTTGGAAGCTGTTTTCAAAGCGTCACGAGCACAGTCAGGGCTTTGTCCGGTAAGTCGCCCAGCTACTTATTGCCCAAAGCCCGCCCCGCAGTCCGGTTTGACGCGAAAGGTTCGCGTCCCCTCCCCAGCCGATCATGCAGGCGTAAAACTTTGAAAACAGCTTCTGTTGGAGATCGTCAGCTTCCTGCCAAGAAACTTTAAAAAGTTCGAGAGCATCGATGCGGACCTTTTCCGGATGAGCGTCCCGGACACCCATTTGGGACCACTGATGAGGGTAATACTGTGCTTGAAGCCTACCGTAAACACATCGAAGAGCGTGCCGCCCAGGGTATCGTGCCCCAGCCGCTTAACGCCGAACAAACCGCAGGCCTGGTCGAGCTGCTGAAAAACCCACCGGCTGGCGAAGAAGCTTTCCTGCTTGACCTGATCACCAATCGCGTTCCACCGGGAGTTGACGAAGCGGCCTACGTCAAAGCCGGTTTCCTTTCTGCCCTGGCCAAGGGCGAAGTTCATTCCCCTCTGCTGGACAAGAAGCGCGCTGTCGAACTGCTCGGCACCATGCAGGGCGGCTACAACATCGTCACCATGGTTGAGCTGCTGGACGATGCCGAGCTGGCACCGGTGGCCGCAGAACAACTGAAGCACACCCTGCTGATGTTCGACGCCTTCCACGACGTCGCTGAAAAAGCCAAGAACGGCAACGCACACGCCAAAGGCGTGATGCAGTCCTGGGCCGACGGCGAGTGGTTCCAGAAGCGTCCGACCCTGGCCGAAAAGATCAGCCTGCGCGTCTTCAAGGTCACCGGTGAAACCAATACCGACGACCTGTCGCCTGCGCCTGATGCTTGGTCGCGTCCGGACATCCCGCTGCACGCCCTCGCCATGCTGAAAATGGCCCGTGACGGCATCGTGCCCGACGTGCAAGGCTCGATCGGCCCGATGAAGCAGATCGAAGACATGCGCGGTCAGGGCTTCCCTATCGCTTACGTCGGTGATGTGGTCGGTACCGGTTCCTCGCGTAAGTCAGCCACCAACTCGGTGCTGTGGTTCTTCGGCGACGACATCCCGAACGTGCCGAACAAGCGCGCCGGCGGCTTCTGCTTCGGCAGCAAAATCGCTCCGATCTTCTACAACACCATGGAAGATGCGGGCGCATTGCCAATTGAGTTCGACGTCTCGAACATCAACATGGGCGACGTGATCGACGTTTACCCGTATGCCGGCAAAGTCACCAAACACGGCACCGACGACGTGCTGGCAACCTTCGAACTGAAGACGCCAGTGCTGCTTGACGAAGTTCGCGCCGGTGGCCGTATTCCGCTGATCATCGGTCGCGGCCTGACCGGCAAGGCACGCGCCGAGCTGGGTCTGCCGCCTTCGACGCTGTTCAAGCTGCCCGACGTTCCAGTGGCCAGCACCAAAGGCTTCACCTTGGCGCAGAAGATGGTCGGCAAGGCCTGTGGCACCGACGGTATCCGTCCGGGCACCTACTGCGAGCCGAAGATGACCACCGTCGGTTCTCAGGACACCACCGGTCCCATGACCCGTGATGAACTGAAAGACCTGGCGTGCCTGGGCTTCTCGACCGATCTGGTGATGCAGTCTTTCTGCCACACCGCGGCCTATCCGAAGCCGATCGACGTCAAGACTCACCACACGCTGCCTGACTTCATCATGACCCGCGGCGGCGTTTCCCTGCGTCCGGGCGACGGCATCATCCACAGCTGGCTGAACCGCATGCTGCTGCCGGACACCGTCGGCACCGGTGGTGACTCGCACACCCGCTTCCCGATCGGCATCTCGTTCCCGGCCGGTTCAGGTCTGGTCGCGTTCGCCGCTGCCACCGGCGTCATGCCGCTGGACATGCCGGAGTCGATTCTGGTTCGCTTCAAAGGCAAGCTGCAACCAGGCGTCACCCTGCGTGACCTGGTTCATGCAATCCCTTACTACGCGATCCAGAAGGGTCTGCTGACGGTCGAGAAGAAGGGCAAGAAGAACGCTTTCTCCGGTCGCATTCTGGAGATCGAAGGTCTGGAAACCCTGACCGTCGAGCAAGCCTTCGAACTGTCCGACGCCTCGGCCGAACGCTCCGCCGCCGGCTGCACCATCAAGCTGTCGAAAGAGTCGATCGCCGAGTACCTGAAATCCAACATCACCCTGCTGCGCTGGATGATCGGCGAAGGCTACGGTGATCCGCGTACGCTGGAGCGTCGTGCTCAGGCGATGGAAGCCTGGGTCGCCAACCCAGAATTGCTGGAAGCCGATGCTGACGCCGAATACGCGGAAATCATCGAGATCGATCTGGCTGACGTCAAAGAGCCTGTGCTCTGCGCGCCAAACGACCCGGATGATGCCCGTCTGCTGTCCAGCGTGGCTGGCGAGAAGATCGATGAGGTGTTCATCGGTTCGTGCATGACCAACATCGGCCACTTCCGCGCTGCGGGCAAGTTGCTGGAGCAGGTCAAAGGCCAGCTGCCGACGCGTCTGTGGCTGTCGCCGCCGACCAAGATGGACGCTCACCAGTTGACCGAGGAAGGTTACTACGGGATTTACGGCAAGGCTGGCGCGCGCATGGAAATGCCGGGCTGCTCGCTGTGCATGGGTAACCAGGCGCGTGTTGAGCCGAATTCGACAGTCGTTTCGACGTCGACTCGTAACTTCCCGAACCGTCTGGGCGATGGTGCGAACGTTTACCTGGCTTCGGCCGAGTTGGCGTCCGTTGCGTCGATTCTGGGTCGCCTGCCGACGGTCGAGGAGTACATGGAGTACGCGGGCAAGATCGACAGCATGGCTGCCGATGTTTACCGGTACTTGAGCTTCGATCAGATCGCGGAGTTCCGTGAAGCTGCGGCCAACGCTAATATTCCGGTTGTTCAGGCGTAATAGCTGAACCGTGTTGAAAGAACCCCGCTTCGGCGGGGTTTTTTTGGTTTGTGGTTATTGATGGTTGAATTCGTGGGTGTATGGGGCTGTCGACTTAAGGCATCTGCTTTGATTGTCGCCGGGCGCGTTCGCCGCAAGCTCGCTTTTATATCTTCTCGCAACACTCCATTATCTGGTAGACCGAGTGCGTAGCATAGTGATCGCGTCAACAGCTTATTACCTTAAATCTTGCCGTCAACATAGGTACTACTACGTTGAAAGACCAATACACCGAATACAACTTTAAATTGCCAGCTCGTACCTATCTGAGAAAGCGAAAATAGCTCGCCTTCCCTCCCTAGCAGGAGCTCTGCCTTGCTAAAACCATCCCAGTTATCAACCACTATTTCCTTCAACCCATGACCCAGAAACTCTAAAACTACGGCGTTATAGTTTTCCCCCACACCCCCCATTTAGGTACCTTCTTGGCTGGCTCGGTGTAAACATGCACATTCACGCTAAATCGGCCTTGATCCAGTCCAAACTGGCCTATCAGCACCTCTCCTAATCCATCGGGATAAAGAGTTTCTATGAATAGACTATTACCCGCGCATTCCGCGAATGATATTGAGTTAATAGTTATAGTGTCCATGCGTACCCCCAACATTCCCAGTTTTAGGATTAATAATCGGCCTAACGTTAAAATGCGGTTCCGCACCTCGCAGCGGCGTCGCCTTCAGATGACCATAGCTATGGTCCTGAATCATCAATCGTGCTCCTTTAACATCTAAAAAATAATATTCTCTTGTATAAACCATTCGCCCGGCCTTATAGACATATCCTCCGTATCCATCCATCAGTTTTTCTTTAACTACCGAATATGGCGATTGACTCAGCGGAATATTGGCATCCCCCTTAGCCTGCCTAAAAGCATCCTTCCTGCTGGAAGCCTGGTATGACGTCTTCTTGTTGGGGGTGCAACTCCACCCCCACGGATCCACCCACCCGATCGGATTCGGCGCGTACTGGTAGAGATTGACCCCACCCGCCAGCCCAATCGGGTCCGGCGTCGTGAACCGTCCCACATCCGGGTCGTAGAACCGGAAGGTGTTGTAGTGCAGTCCGGTCTCGCGATCAAGGTATTGGCCCTGAAATCTGAGATTCTGTTCCTCAATGAAGTACGGCTCGCGGACCTCTTCGGCGGTGTTTCCCCAAACCCGATAACGCGCGTGCCACACGACATGGCCGTCAGATTCGGTGAGTTGTTCGGGCAGGCCGTTGAGGTCGTTGTGGTAGTAACGAATTTTTTGCAGGGCGCCGCTTCCGTCGGCGCGGGCGAGGGGCTCGTGGCTGCCGTCGGCGTACACATACAGGCTGGCCAGGCTGTTGCGCTGTTCGTGCAGCAGGCGCAGGCCGTCCCAGGTGAAGACCGTTTCGCCGAGCAATTGGCCGTGTTGATCGTGTTCGCGTTTGCCGATGCGTCGGCCCAACGGGTCGTAAGTCATGCGCACAACGTGGCCGTTCGGGTTGCGCACTTCGATCAGGCGGCTGTCGGCGTCGTAGGCAAACCGTTGGGTACCGTGTCGGGCACTGCGCTTTTCGATCATCCGCCCGAAGCCGTCGTAGCCCATCGACCGCCCCCCGGCATCCCCCACCGCGGCAGCCGTTGCCAGCGCAGTGATGGCCGCTTAGCCGCAACCTCAAGCACATCGCCGAGGATGTCTGCCATCATCCAGGTGTGGGAAAGGGCGTCTCCTAGGCGGGCTGCGTAGAGGGGCAGACATTTATCGCTCAGGCCACAATAGTAAAAATGTTAGCGGGCTACAGCCTTTTTACTTTCCAGACGCGAGTGGCAGCGGTGAAAGAAAGATCTTTAAAATATCCGATCAGCTCAAGTGATTTTTCCCATGTATAGACGTTTCTTGAAGTAAAAATCTGAGATCCCTCTTGATTTGCTATCTCTAAAAAATAAAACCCTTTGTTGTAATCCTGTTGTTTGCTGATACGGTCTTCGAAGCGGGCTGGTCGGAGCGAAACGACACAGTCATCCAAGAGGTAACATCGTTTTTCGTAAATTGACTCATCCAGGCTCCATGGGTTTTTCTTCGTCGCATCAATCACGTCATCGGTATCGTGAACTACGGTGTACCAAGATGATGGCTGGCCTTTTTCACGCGCTTTTTCGTGGTTGGAGTCGGATAAGAGCACAATCTTTTCCATTTTCAGTAATCCAAATGCAAGTTGTAGAAAATGCCTTTTTCATTGTTCCAAGCGTTGACATGAGGTCCTGCGCCAAACTCAGGATGCCCTAGCTCATCGTCACGCCAGCCTGACGTTTTGCCTTGATTCCCAACACCGATTCTTCCCTTTGATGTTTGCCAGGTACGGGGTCCGCCTCTAAAGTCTGGCTTCCTCGTAGTTATCGGGGTGGAACCCAAATCGCCAGCAACTTCTGACGCAGCCTGACGGGCAGCGCGCCGGTTAGGCATTTTGTATCTGTTCTCACCAGCCGCAACACCACCATGTTTCATGATGATCGACTCGGCATGAGCCTGAGCTTTAGTGTCCCGGAAGCACGGCTTCCACCCCAGAGGATCTATCCAACCAACCGGATTCGGCGCGTACTGGTAGAGATTGACCCCACCCGCCAACCCAATCGGGTCCGGCGTCGTGAACCTTCCCACATCCGGGTCGTAGAACCGGAAGGTGTTGTAGTGCAGTCCGGTCTCGCGATCAAGGTACTGGCCTTGAAATCTGAGATTCTGTTCCTCGATGAAGTACGGCTCGCGAACCTCTTCGGCGGTGTTGCCCCAGACCTGGTAACGGGCGTGCCAAACGACATGGCCGTCAAATTCGGTGAGTTGTTCGGGCAGGCCGTTGACGTCGTTGTGGTAGTAACGAATTTTTTGCAGGGCGCCGCTTCCGTCGATGCGGGCAAGGGGCTCGTGGCTACCATGGGCGTACACATACAGGCTGGTCAGGCTGTTGCGCTGTTCGTGCAGCAGGCGCAGGCCGTCCCAGGTGAAGACCGTTTCGCCGAGCAATTGGCCGTGTTGATCGTGTTCGCGTTTGCCGATGCGTCGGCCCAACGGGTCGTAAGTCATGCGCACAACGTGGCCGTTCGGGTTGCGCACTTCGATCAGGCGGCTGTCGGCGTCGTAGGCAAACCGTTGGGTACCGTGCCGGGCACTGCGCTTTTCGATCATCCGCCCGAAGCCGTCGTAGCGATAACGCTTGTCCTGATACGTCAGCAGTCTGTTGTGCACCACGCGCCCGGCGCGGGATTGCGGGCCGTCGAGCAGGTTGGCGGCGGCGTCGTAGGCGAAGGTTTCGCTGTGGCCCTCAAGGCTGGCCATGATCCGCGCCGTCGCGTCGTAGTGCAGCAGCGTTCGCTGGTCACGCTGGCGGTTGCGATGCAGTCGTCCGATCAGGTTGTCGGCGGGATCGTATTCAAACTCCTTGCTCGATTCGGCAGGCAGTTGCGGCGGTTGATGAGTAGCCCGACGCGACCGGGTACGCAGACGCCCGGTGCGGTCGTACTGACTGCGCGTGCTGATCTGTCCCTGGCTGCGCAGCACTTCGCGATGCAGACGATCACGTTCGAAGTCGCTGATGACCTGCCCGTCGAGATTGATCTGGTGCAGATGGCCGCTGCCGTAATGCAGGCGATTGAGCCAGCGGCCATCACGCAGTAGCGTTTGAGTCAGGTTGCCGAGTTCGCCGTAGCGGTGTTTCAGCGATCCGTTCGAGGTGTGTTCTTCCAGCAACTGACCGAGAGCGTCATAGGCAAGGCCGATTTTCTGCTGCTGGCCTTCTTGATCGGTAAACCTCACCTCAATCAGTTGATCCAGAGCGTCGTAGTGGTATTCGGTCCGGCCATCAGCGGTAATTTTTGCGGTCAATCGGCCCAGCCCGTCACGTTCCAGCGAATAGATGATCGGCTCTGAAGCGGGTTCTGCATCAAGCGTTGAAGGGCATTGTTCGACGCGTATTGTGTTGTTGAGCGCATCGTATTGATACCGTCGCTGACTGCCATCCAGATCCTGCTGGGCCACCAGCCGATCCCCGGCATCCCACGCAAAGCGATAACTTTCGCCGTTCTCGTTGGTCAGCGAATGCAGGCGGCCATAGGCGTCGTAGCTGAACTGCACCTGTCGTCGATGAGGATCGAAGCGCTGCCGAACCTGACCTCGCCGGTCATAGTGATAGCGGGTAGTGTCGCCCGCCGGATCAATGTATCCCGTCAGCTGCCCGCTGGCGTCGCGCTCATAACGTTCGACCCGCCCATCCGGCAATGTGCGCTGTAACAGGTGGCCACGCAGGTCATGCTGAACAAGCGTCTGCTGACCGAGGGCGTCAGCGACGCTTTGCAGAAAGCCTCGCGCGTCATACTTGAACCGCGTTTGGTAACCAGAACAATCGGTCTGGACCTCAATCTGGCCCAAGTCGTTCCAGCGCAGCTTTTGGCTTTTTTCGGCGGCATCGATGATCTCGATGACCTGACCGCGGTCGTCATGGAGATAGCGGGTGATATGCCCCAGCGGGTCGACGGCGTGGGTGCAGTTGCCCCTCGCGTCATACCGGTAATGCCAGCTGTTGCCGGCCGGGTCGGTCTCGACCTTGGGCAGCGACCAGTGCTCCAGCCACAGCGTCGACTCGATGCGCCCCAGGGGATCTTCGGTTGCACTGAGGTTGCCCGCTTCGTCGTAGGTATAGCGCCATCGCCCGCCCTGAGGATCAACGGCGCCGAGCAACTGACGCTCGTCGTTCCAGCAAAACTGCCAGCGCTGGCCAAGGCTGTCGCTGTAGTCGGTGATCTGGTGTTGGGAGTTCCAGCGGCGTGTGCTGACTCGGTTCAAGCCATCAGTGACGACCGTCAGCCCAGCGTCGAGGTCGTAATCAAACACATATACATCACCGTCATCGGTCCAGTGGCGTACAACCCGCCACTCCAAATCGCCGACCAAGGCCCAGTCATAAAAGCAACGCAGGCCAGTGGGCAGTTGATGCTCGACCATCCGCCGTTCGTGATAGACAAAACGGCGCATGACATTTTCCAGACCATCTCGGACTTCGGCCAGATCACCAATATCGTCATAGCCATAACTCACCAGCGTCTCACGGGTGGTATCGGCCAATATGCGCTCAATCCGCTTCACCCGGCGTGGCCATCGCCCCGAATACACCAGCCCCACGCGAGGTACATCGAAGGTATCGCTCAGTTGCGTCAGTCGTCCCTGATCGTCGTAATCCAGATGAATGCGGTTGTCGTTACGGTCGCCCAGTTGTGTCAGTCGGAACGAATCACGATCACCCGAGACCGGCTCAAACAGCCGATAGACCCCATCCCCACTTTCTATCAGCAACCGCCCCTGGGCATGACGCCGCACCACCAGCCCTTCACCGGCGCTGAACACGGCCCCGCCCGGCGAAATGACACCCAGATCAATCGAGCGTGCCTGCTCATCGATATACGTCAGCCGCTCGCCACCGGCAGGATGCGCCTCGATGCGCACGCACACTTCGAACCCCACGCTCCAGCCTGCACCGAACATTCCTTCGCGGCGCTCATCCCGGCTGTTGTAAAAGCGCTGCCATACAAACGGCATCACACCCGGCAGCACGAAGTCCAGCTCATCAGGACCACCCAGTACCTTGGCCCCCGTGGCCACATGGACCGGATTGGGCGACCCGGTCACCGCGCGTGTCAGCGCCCCGGTGACCTGACTCACGCCATAGCCGTTCACGCCACCCAGCAACATGCAAGGCAGGTTGCTGACAAATTTGCCAGGCCCGCCGCGCAGCAGCATCAGCGCATTGACTGCCAGCCCCACGCCCGGCGTAGTGCCGCTGCGGATCGGGCGCACCGCCACCGGGTCACCGCCAATGACGATGTTGGGCGATATCTGCCCGGAAGACGTCACCAGCGCGCCGCAGGTACTCGTGTCGCGGCTGCGCACGGCGGGCTGGCCGTTGATGAAGACCTTGCCCGAGCCCTCGGCGAGGAATTGCGGCGGCATCGGCGGATGGCGGCTGCAGTGCACCTCATCCATCGGACGGGGCAGGGCCCCCAGGGCGGTAGACGCCTGGGTGGGACGCCACAGCTCCGAGAAAAAGCCCTTGGCCATGTCGAGAAAGGTGACTTCCGGGACGGCATCTTCCGGCAGCTTGGACGGGTCAGACGAGAGGTTTCCCGCCGCCCGAGCCGCTGGCAGGCTGTTGAAAAAGGTGTCGGGCGAACCGCTGCTGATGTACCCGCACACCTCAGGCGGGAACAGGTCGTTGGCCAAGTCCGAGCAGAACTGACCGATGCTTGCATCGGTGCCCGTCGCGCTCATGCCGACCCCCACGGCGATGCTGACCGCTGCGCCCAGTACACAGGCGCCAAGCCCGCCCGTGGCGAGGGTCAGGCCTGCGGCACCGACGACAGCCGCCGCTATAGCACCTCCGACAGCCACGCCTGCGGCGACCTCTAGAAAACCCCCAAGGGCATCGGCCATGATCGAGCAGTGAACGATCGCATCGCCCTGGCGGGCGGCGTTTTGGGCGTCAGACATTCCGTGATCCGCGCTGAGAAAGCAGCGGAATGTAAGGATTTCATGCGGCCCTGTCTGAGGGCTGAAACACAAAAAGACAGGACTGCGAAATTTTCAGAAAAGGACTACAGGACTGATTCCTAAATCCTATTCAGGAAGGGACAAAACCGCACAACGACCAGTACGTTCGGGCAGAACGGAGCGTCGCTGGTGTGCAGGAACCTCGACGAAGTCGAGGCCCAACCAAAAGCAAACTGGGAGAAGGCCTACAGGCTGAAGCCTGTCTTACGGGCGTCGCGGCCGGCGCCATTGGATGCACGCGCTGCTGTTGGTGGGACCGGCTTTAGCCGGGAGGACGCCGGGGTGGGCAACGGCAATCTGGCGGCATGACGCTGTTGATCGGGCCCACGCTCCACGTAGGCATGTATCCCGCGACGCTCCGCGTCACCGTGCAGGCTGTCACCTCTTCCGGTTGCTGGTCGGCGTAGCCACGTGGGCAGTTGGCCGCTTAGACTGCCTCTTCTTTCTGTTTTCAAAGGATGAATCCAGTGAATGCGGCTGTCGATCAGGTGGTGATCCATCGTTTTACCGAGTCCCATATCGAGGCCGTCACGGCCCTTTATAACGACCCCGTGGTGTGCCGTCAGGTGCTTCAAATGCCGTATCAATCCGCTGAGGTCTGGCGCAAGCGGCTGGCGGGCGCGGATGAGCGTTCGGTAAAGCTTGTGGCTTTGCATCAGGGCCAGGTGATCGGCAACATCGGGCTGGAGCAATACGCGCGCATTCGGCAGCGTCATGTAGGCGCCATTGGTATGGGCGTGGCAGCGGCGTGGCAGGGCAAAGGGGTTGGGTCGCGGCTGATGGCTGCCGTGCTGGAAGTCGCGGACAACTGGATGAACCTGCACCGTGTCGAACTGACCGTATTTGCCGACAACGAAGCCGCGCTGGCGCTGTATCGCAAATTCGGTTTCGAAACCGAAGGCCGTCTGCGGGACTACGCCATTCGTGACGGGGTGCTGGTCGACGCCATCAGCATGGCGCGATTGAAATAACCACGTCGCGTTGTCGAGAGAGCGACGCAAAGCGTCAAAGGATGCATGCCAACGCAAAGTGAGGGCGCGATCAACGCAGAATGCAGGATCCGGCCTGCTGGCGAAAGCAGTGTGTCAGGCGGCATCTTCCCAGCAGACCCTTCGCGTTCGCCAGCAAGCCGGCTCCTACAGAAGACTGCATTCACCCAGTGCATTTGGTCGCGCCCAAGTCGGCCCTTCCCGGCTAAGGCCGGTCCCACTAGACAGCGGGCGTGCATTCAGCCGCACCGATGGCGCACCCCTGTGGGACCGGCTTCAGCCGGGAAGCTATTGATCTGCTTCTGATCTGCTTCAAATCCGCTGTTGATCTTCATACGCGTAAAGCCCAAACACCATCAATCGCGACTTGGGTGCAGGCCGAACGCAGGCGATGCGCAGTGGGTCGAGCCGCATGGACGCGGCGAGAGCGCCGTCAGGACAGGGATGTCCGTTCGGCGCGGGTCCACGGAGCATCGTCGGAGTGAGGGTATTCCGACGAAGGAGGAACCAAACCAGGAGCACAGCCCTTGGCTGCTCTTTGAAACCGAAAGCGGGGCTTTATCAAGTAACTCGCCGAAGGCGAAACGGTCTGCCGTTAGGCAGACGCTCTGATTTGACCTTAATCTTGGAAGCCACAAAAAAGCCCCGCATCTTGCGATACGGGGCCTCTGTTTACAGCAAGCTAACCATCAAACCACCGACGTCTGCCCACTCATCGCCAGGTCCAGCAACTCACGGTTGGCGACCGCATACATCGCATAGTCATTGCCACTCGCCGCGCGCAACTCAACCAACATCGCGCGCCAGCGCTCAACCATCTGCACGTGCTGCTCCAGCCACAGCGTCAAGCGCTCCTCGATGTCCGCAGGACCGTTCGGCATCTGCAACACAGAGACCGTAATCGCCCGCTGCTGCCAATCGATATCATCACGGAACGCCTCACGCGCCAGCGCCTGCCAATTGTTCTCCACCGGCAAGGCACTGATCTGCTGCAGATACCAGGTCACGTCCAGCGAACTGCCGACCGCGAAGTACACCTTCGCCACATCCGCCGCATTCTGACCGGTGACATCAGACGCTTCGATGATCGGCAACAGCGTGTACAAGTGACTGGTGCCCGCGACCATCCGCGCCAGCAACTCCGGCACACCGGCGGCGACGTACTCTTGGTAGCGCGTCTGCCAGACCTCGCGGGTCGGGCCTTCCAGCAACTCGTCCAGTTTCAGGCCCAGCGCCGCAATGTGCGGACCGAAGTGCGCAACATCGCGCGCCGCGTCCAGCTCGTTGCGACGGCTGCGCAGGAACCAGCGGGTCGCGCGGCGGCCCAGGCGCATCAGCTCATCCATCAGCGCCAGCTGAATCTCGGCCGGGACCTTGTAGTCCAGTGCCTCGATCTGACGGAACCAGTGCGGCAGGTGGAAAATGTCGCGCACGATCACATACGCACCGGCCACGTTGGCTGCCGTCATGCCGGTCGACTCTTTGAGCCGCTGCACGAAGGTGATGCCCATGTGGTTGACCAGATCGTTGGCGATCTGCGTGCTGACGATTTCACGCTTCAGACGGTGGCGACGCATCGACTCCGAGAACTTCGCACCCAATGACGGCGGGAACGCGGTTTCCATGTCGCGGGCCAGATAATCGTCATCCGGCACGCGGGATTCCAGCAGCGCTTCCTTGAGGTCGATCTTGCTGTAGGAAATCAGCACCGACAGCTCCGCGCGGGTCAGACCTTTCTTCTCCGCGATGCGCTCGGCCAGTTGGTCTTCGGCCGGGAGGAACTCGATGGCACGGTCCAGCTTGCCACGCGACTCCAGATCACTCATCAGGCGCTTGTATTCGGCGATGCGCTCGTAGGCGCGGCGCTCCGCCAGCGACAGGGCCTGAGTCTGCTTGTAGTTGTTGCCGAGGACGAGGTTGCCCACTTCATCGGTCATGCTTTCGAGCAGCAGGTTGCGCTGCTTCTCGGTCATGTCACCGGCCTGGACCACTTCGTTCAACAGGATCTTGATGTTCACTTCGTGGTCGGAGCAATCCACGCCACCAGCGTTGTCGATGAAGTCGGTGTTGGTCGCGCCGCCCATCAGGCCGAACTCGACGCGGCCCAGTTGGGTCATGCCGAGGTTGCCGCCCTCGCCCACCACTTTGCAGCGCAGCTGATTGCCGTTGACGCGCAATGCGTCGTTGGCCTTGTCACCCACATCGGCATGGCTTTCGCTGCTGGCTTTGACGTAGGTGCCGATGCCGCCGTTCCAAAGCAGATCCACAGGCGCCTTGAGCAGCGCGTGCATCAGTTCGGTCGGGGTCAGCTTGTCAGCGGTAATGTCGAAGCGTGCTTTCATCTGCGCAGTGATCGCAATGCTTTTGGCGCTGCGCGGGAAGATGCCGCCGCCTTCGGACATCAGGCTGGTGTCGTAATCGGTCCAGGCCGAACGCGGCAGGTCGAACAGACGCTGACGCTCGGCGAAGCTGCTCGCCGGGTCCGGATTTGGATCAATGAAGATGTGCAGGTGGTTGAACGCCGCCACCAGTTGCAGTTTGTCGGACATCAACAAGCCGTTGCCGAACACGTCGCCGGCCATGTCACCGACGCCGATCACGCTGATGCTGTCCTGCTGGACGTTGATGCCGCGCTCGCGGAAGTGGCGCTGCACACCGACCCACGCGCCCTTGGCGGTGATGCCCATCTTCTTGTGGTCGTAACCCGCCGAGCCGCCGGAAGCGAAGGCGTCACCCAACCAGAAGCCGTAATCGATGGCAATGCCGTTGGCGATGTCGGAGAAGGTCGCGGTGCCCTTGTCGGCGGCCACGACCAGGTACGGGTCATCATCGTCGTGACGCACGACGTTGGCAGGCGGCACCAGAGCGCCTTCTTTCAGGTTGTCGGTGATGTCCAGCAGCCCGGAAATGAAGATGCGGTAGCAGGCGATCGCCTCGGCCTGGATCTCGTCGCGGGTGCCGGTGGTCGGCAGACGGCGCGGCAGGAAGCCACCTTTGGCGCCCACCGGCACAATGACCGAGTTCTTCACCTGCTGGGCTTTGACCAGCCCGAGGACTTCGGTACGGAAGTCTTCTTCGCGGTCGGACCAGCGCAGGCCGCCGCGGGCCACGTTGCCGAAGCGCAGGTGCACGCCTTCAACACGTGGCGAGTAAACGAAGATTTCGAACTTCGGTACCGGCTTCGGCAGTTCGGGGATCAGACGCGGGTTGAACTTGAAGCTGAAATAGCTCTTGCTCTGACCGTTGGCGTCGGCCTGGTAGAAGTTGGTGCGCATGGTCGCCTTGATCAGGTCAAGGTAGCGACGCAGGATGCGGTCTTCGTTGAGCACTTGCACGCCGTCGAGCGCGGTCAGAATGGCCTGTTCGAGACGCTGTTGCATGTCATCGAGGTCGCCGCCGCTCAATTTGCGCGCCAGGTAGAAACGGGTCTTGAACAGACGCGTCAGCTCACGAGCGATGTCGGCATGGTTGTTCAACGTGCTGGCGATGTAGCCAAGGTCGAAGCCCAGGCGGATCTGCTTCAGGTAACGCGCGTAGGCCCGCAGCAACGCCACGTCGCGCCACGGCAGACCGGCCGTCAGCACCAGACGGTTGAAAGCATCGTTCTCGGCTTCGCCACGGACGATGTGGACGAACGCGTCCTGCAGCGTGTCATTGAGTTGTTGCAGGTCCAGCTTCAGGCCTTCGCCGTAGGTGAACGCGAAATCATGAATCCAGAATTCGCGGCCATTGGTATGGCGCAGGCGGTAGGGGAATTCGCCCAGTACGCGCAGCCCAAGGTTTTCCAGAATCGGCAAGACGTCGGACAGCGCCAGCGGGGTGTCGGCGTGGTACAGCTTGCAATGCAGCTGCGCCTTGTCGCCTGACAGCGGCTGGTAGAAGCTCATCACCAGCGGGTTGGCTTCCGACAGGCTCAGCACATGCTGCATGTCCACAACGGCTGAGTGCGCCGCGAAACGCTCGCGGTAGCCGGCCGGGAAGCCTTTCGGGAAGTCGGCCAGGACGTTGGTGCCCTGCGCCTCGCCGAAGCTCTCGATCACCAGGCTGGCGTAGTCGTCTTTCCACGACCGGCACGCCTGGATCACTTCGTTTTCCAGTTGCTGCGGGTCGATGTCGAGGGTGACTTTCGGGTCCACGCGCAGGATCAACTGCACGCGCGCCAGCACCGACTCGGAGAAGAAGGTCCAGAACTCGCAGTCACTGGCCTTCAGGCGCTCCATCAGCACTTGCTGGATTTTTTGACGGACTTCGGTGGAGTAAACGTCGCGCGGCACGTACGCCAGGCAGTAGCAGAAGCGGCCGTACGGGTCTTTGCGCAGGAACACGCGGATCTTGTTGCGCTCCTGAATCTGCACGATCGACATCACGGTGGTGAACAGCTCGTCCACCGGGGTCTGGAACAGGTCATCGCGCGGCAGCACTTCGACCACCTGCGCCAGTTCCTTGCCCAGGTGCGCCTTGGCGTCAAACCCGGACCGGCGCTCGACTTCGGCAACCTTGCGGCGGATGTAAGGAATGGCGCGCACGCTCTCGCCATACACCGACGAGGTGTACAGGCCCATGAACCGCGATTCCTTGATGACCTTGCCGTCGGCGTCGATCTGGCGGATCGACACGTAGTCCGGGTACGCCGGGCGGTGAACACGGCTCGGGTGCGCGGCTTTGGCGAAGGACAGCAGGGTCGGCTCCTGCAGGTAGTTCACCGCATAGCCTTCGATGTGCAGGTCTTCGGCGGTAAGTCCTGCGCGCAGCAGCTTGGTCAGGCCCAGGAAGGACGACGGGTCATAGCTGAGCTGCCCGCCTTCGTCTTCGCTGCTGACCGTGAATTCTTCATAACCGAGGAAGGTGAAGTGGTTGTTGACCAGCCACTCGAGGAACACCTTGACCTCGGATTTCTCTTCGGGGTCGACGTTGTATTCGGTGGCGTCGATGCCCGCCAGAAGTTCGTGCAGCTTGGCCTTCATCGGCTCGAAGTCTTCTACCGCGACGCGCACTTCGCCCAGCACTTGCTCAAGTTCACGGGCCAGCACATTCAGCTCCGCGGCGTTGGCGCAGCGGTCGATCTCCAGGTACATCAACGATTCTTGCAGCACGTCGTCGCCGCTGGTGCCTTTTGGCAGCAGTTCGAGCAGTTGGCCTTTCGCGTCACGGCGCACGCTCAGCACGGTGGTCTGCAGCGTGTGGATGCTGTAACCGCGACGGTTGAGCTCGGTACGCACCGAGTCCACCAGGAACGGCAGGTCGTGGTGCAGAACTTCAACGGCGGTGTGCGTGGACTGCCAGCCGTGGCGCTCGTAATCGGGGTTGTAGACCCGCACCTGCGGCGTGCCGTGCTCGAAGCGTTCGAGCAGGCGCCAGGCCGAGAGGGTGCAGCCGGCCAGGTCGGACAGTCTGCGCTGGGTAAGTTCGTCGAGGGAAATGATGCCGAAGAATTGATCGGCGAACAGCGCCACTTGTGGCAGTGCCTGTTCACTGATGTGCTGAGCCAGTGCCGCTCGCAGTTGGTGCTGGAAGTCGGACTTGCTGGCTGCGGTGAAGAACGCCATCTGTGGTACTCCGCTTGGCTTGAGCTTTTATATAGGAGAGATGCGTGTGTCGGGTGGAGCTGGTGCGTTTGTCACGTTTGCGTCTGGTCGATGATAGTCAGCATAACGTGACAGTGGGCAATGCGATTCGCACTGCGTGAATTACTAACGCTTTTGGTGTGTGTGCCGTCACATTTGTTCGGCTTGGGTGTACGTCGGTGCGGTTTCTGCCCAGGCAGGCTCCGCCGCGCTTTTGTGCACTTGCTGCGCAGCTTAACGACAGGGGGGCTGAATCTGCTTGCGATGCTGCGACATATTCGGACATCGGGTTGCAGGCGAGGTGTTTCGCTGGGCCTGTGTCGTGAAGATCAAGAGCTTCGGCCTAACGGCCTCGGGTTTCGCCTTCGGCGAGTTACTTTTAAAAAGCCGGGAGCCGGACCAACTAAAAGTAACCAAAAGTGCCTGCTCTCGGTTGGGCCCCTCCTTCGTCGGGGTTCCTTCACTCCGGCCTCGCGCCGTGGGCCCGCTGCCATCCGCCATCCATGGCGGGGGGCAGCTCTCGCCGCATCCATGCGGCTCGACCCACTCTACGAGGCCTCCGTTCAGCCTGCACCAAAGTCGCGTTTGGCGGTGCCTGGACGTTTTGCGTACGAAAATCAAAAGCAGATCAAAAGCGCTCTTGAAGCAGATCAACAGCTTCCCGGCTGAAGCCGGTCCTACAGTCAGCGCCAATGTCACTGACTGCACGCGCTGCTGTTAGTGGGACTGGCTTTAGCCGGGAAGAGGCCGGCCCAGTCGCCCTCAACTCTGCGCTTGATCGTCCCCACGCTCCGCGTGGGTATGCATCCTGTGACGCTCCGCGTCACCTGAAGCCGGTACCACAGGGTGTACGCGTTGCTCTTAGTGGGACCGGCTTTAGCCGGGAAGTGGCCGGTGCGGACACACTCAAAATCGTAGGAGCCGGCTTGCTGGCGAACGCGTCGGGTCAGGCGCCACTCGGTAATCTGGCCGGCGAACAAACGCAATCTTCAGCAAATCTCGTGCAGGACTGGCAAAATCCCAGCTGCCCTGAACCACGACAGAGAACTTGCCGCCATGCACATGACCACCGACAGCTTCATCTACAACCCATGCGACGAAGAAGAAGACGACATGGCGCTGGCATGCTGTCATGGCAGCAGCACGGGTGATTTGTTTTTGCTCGCGCGCTTTCCCGACGAGGATGAGGTCGATATTACCTTTCGTGACGACACTATCCACGTCGAAGACAACATCACCGTCACGCTCAGCGCCACTCGGCTGTTGGTGGAAATCGACGCCAGCGATGCCAAACCCCTGGGCGGCGACACGGCCTACGACATCACCCACAGCACGCCCGCCAACGAACTGGCCGAGCTGGACGCCACGTTGCGAATCATCCTCAAGGACGTCGGCACCTACGTCAGCCAGATCAACTGAGAGCCTGTCAACTACGGGCGCCCAGTGACACAAATGTAAGACAGTTCTTGTTTTTGCCCAGTCCCTGGCTGAAAAGCCGAAAAAAGCCACCGGCCGATTAGTCGGCGCCCTTGCGATGGATTAAAGTAACGCCCCCAGCTTCGGCGCCACCTGGCGCTGCTGCCTCTCCTGCCAGGAACTGTCATCGATGGAACATCGTGAAGCGTTGATCGCGCTGCGAACCTTTCTCTCCACCCAGATCCTCGGGCAGGAGAAACTGGTTGAGCGCCTGCTGATCGCGCTGTTGGCCGACGGCCACATGCTGGTCGAAGGCGCACCCGGCCTGGCCAAGACCAAGGCGATCAAAGAGCTGGCCGAAGGCATCGAAGCCCAGTTTCACCGCATCCAGTTCACCCCCGACCTGCTGCCCGCCGACATCACCGGTACCGAAATCTACCGCCCCGAAACCGGCAGCTTCGTGTTCCAGCAAGGCCCCATCTTCCATAATCTGGTGCTGGCGGACGAGATCAATCGCGCGCCGGCCAAGGTGCAATCGGCGCTGCTGGAAGCCATGGCCGAGCGCCAGGTCAGCGTCGGGCGCAGCACTTACGACCTGTCGCCGCTGTTTCTGGTGATGGCGACACAAAACCCTATCGAGCAGGAAGGCACCTACCCGTTGCCAGAAGCTCAGCTCGACCGCTTCCTCATGCACGTCAAGATCGGCTTTCCTGACGCAACCGTCGAACGCAAGATTCTCCAGCAGGCCCGTGGTGAAGCACTCAACGGCGAAACCAAGCCGGAGCGCCGGGTCAGCCAGCAGGCTATCTTCGCTGCACGCAAGGAAATTCTCGGCCTGTACATGGCCGATGCGGTGGAGGAATACCTTGTGCAGCTGGTGATGGCGACCCGTACGCCGGCCAAGTTCGACGCCGAACTGGCCGAGTGGATCGGCTATGGCGCCAGCCCGCGGGGTTCGATTTCACTCGACCGCTGCGCCCGCGCCCATGCCTGGCTGGCAGGACGCGACTTCGTGAGTCCCGAAGACATCCAGGCGATGGTCTTCGACGTCCTGCGCCACCGCATCATCCTGTCGTTCGAAGCAGAGGCGGCTGGCATCGACCAGGACCGTGTGATCCAGCGCATCCTCGACGTCGTGGCCGTCGCCTGACCCCATGCAACCCTACCTGATCTCCCAACCGGGCATCCGCATCAGCCTTGCCGAGCTGATCGAGATGCGGCATCGCGTGCGTGAAGTGCAGTTGTTTTCGACCCCCAGCCAGCGCAGCCCGCTGATTGGTCTGCACCACTCCAAACTGCGCGGGCGCGGCGTCGACTTCGATCAGGTCAGGGTGTACCAGGCGGGCGACGACGTCAGGACCATCGACTGGCGCGTCACCGCTCGCACGCAGGAGCCCCACACCAAACTGTTCCATGAAGAACGCGAGCGGCCGATCTTCATCATGGTCGAACAGAGCCGGCGTTTGTTTTTCGGCTCCGGGCTGATGTTCAAATCGGTGCTCGCCGCGCAGGCCGCGGCGCTGGTGGGATGGGCCGCGCTGGGGCACAACGATCGCGTCGGCGGGCTGGTGTTTGGTGACAACGAGCATTACGAAATCAAACCCCGACGCAGCAAGCAAAGCCTGCTGCAGCTGCTGAACCGGCTGGTGCGGGTCAATCAATCGCTGCACACCGAGGCCGCTGCCGACCGCGACACGTTCGGGGTAGCGTTGCGCCGCGCGCGTGAGGTCATGCGCCCGGGCAGCCTGGCGATCATCCTTTGCGACGAGCGCGCGCTGACCGATTCCGCCGAGCAGCAGTTGGCCTTGCTGTCGCGCCACTGCGACCTGCTGCTGTTGCCGCTGTCCGATCCGCTGGATCATGCGTTGCCGGCCGCCGGCCTGTTGCGCTTTGCCGACCGGGGCGCACACCTGGAACTCGACACCCTTAATGCCGATTTGCGCCAAAGCTACCGTGCCCAGGGCGAAGCGCGTCAGGCGCGCTGGGAACTGCTCGCGCAGAAGCTGCGGGTGCTGATGATGCCACTGAGCACCCAGCGCGAAATGGTCGAGCAACTGCGCGAATACCTCAACGGTCAACGTCCGGTGAAACAGCCATGAGTGCTCTGGACCAGTTGCAGCCGCTGATTCTGCCGGAGCCGATAAGCGTCTGGCCGCCTGCACCCGGATGGTGGTTGCTGCTGATTTTGCTGCCGGCACTGGCCTACGGCGTGTGGCGCGCACGCACGCTGCTGCCGAAAAAAGCCCCGCGCGAGACCGTTGAAGCGCTGGATCCGCTGCGCCAGGCCGCCCTGGTCGAACTCGCGCAGATGCCCAAACCTTACGACGGTGCGCCAGCCGGTGCCTGGCTGCAGCAGATCAACGGTCTGCTCAAGCGCTTGTGCCGCAATCATTACCCCTACAGCCAGAGCCACACGCTCAACGGACGCAAATGGCTGGCCTTTCTCGATAACCGCTGCCCGGCGGCCGGCCTGACGCGCTGGATGATTCTCGTCGAAGGCGCCTACAAGCCTGAGTGCAAGCTGGACGACAAGGCCATCAACGGCCTGACTCAGTCGGTCGAGACCTGGATTCGCAAGCATGTTTGAGTTCGCCTGGCCGTGGCTTTTCCTCCTGCTGCCGCTGCCGTGGGTGATGCGCCTGTTGCTGCCCCCCGCAGACAGTGGCGAAGCTGCTTTGAAGGTCAGCTTTCTTCAGGAGCTGGAAGGTCTCGCCGGCCGCCGTGCGCGAACACATCTGCCGGGCTGGCGACGGCAGCTTCCGTTTATTGCTATCTGGCTCCTGCTGCTGATGGCCGCCGCCCGCCCGCAATGGCTGGGGGAGCCTTTGCCGGTGGCTGCCAGTGGCCGCGACCTGTTGGTCGCCGTGGACGTATCGGGTTCGATGGATTACCCGGACATGATGTGGAAAAACGACGAGGTCAGCCGCCTGGCGCTGGTAAAGACGCTGCTGGGGGATTTTCTTGAGCACCGCCAGGGCGATCGCATCGGCCTGATTCTGTTCGGCAGCCAGGCCTATCTGCAGGCGCCGCTGACCTTCGACCGCAAAACCGTACGCGTCTGGCTGGACGAAGCGCGGATCGGCATCGCCGGCAAGAACACCGCCATCGGCGATGCAATCGGCCTGGCCCTGAAACGCCTGCGCCAACGCCCGGCCCAGAGTCGCGTTCTGATCCTGGTCACTGATGGCGCCAACAACGCGGGCCAGATCGACCCGAGAACCGCTGCACGTCTGGCGGCCAGCGAGGGCGTGAAGATCTACCCGATTGGTATCGGTGCCGATCCTGACAAGGGGGCGACCAGCATTCTGGGCCTCAACCCGAGCCTCGACCTGGACGAGCCGGCCCTGCGGGAAATCGCCGCTGTCAGCGGCGGGCAGTACTTCCGGGCGCGCAACGGCGTCGAACTGGCCGGTATAGGCAAGGCGCTGGACCGGCTGGAGCCTGTCGCGCAACAACCGACCCAGGCGCGCCCTGCCCACTCGCTGTATCACTGGCCGCTGGCAATGGCGCTGCTGCTGAGCCTTTTGCTGGTGATCCAGGAACGCTGGCCGAACAACGCGCTGTATCGCTTGTTTGCCTTCGCCCCGGTGTTTGCGCAGGTCGCGCGCTGGCGTCAACGCGTGCAGCGCCTGCTGAGGCGCCCATGACGGAATTTCTCGCCAGTCTCTGGCCTCACTGGCTGCGCCCCGGCTGGCTACTGCTGCTGCCGCTGCTCGGCTGGCTGTTGTGGCGATTGTGGAACCGGCAGAAGCGCGTGGGCCGTTGGCAGATGATTTTGCCCAGCGCTTTCCACTCGGCGCTGCTCAGTGGCGGTGGCGGCCGGGAAAGCAAGCTGCCATGGATCGTGCTGGGGATTGGCTGGTTATTGGCGGTGTTGGCCTTGCTGGGTCCCAGCTGGCAGCGGGTCGAGCAAAACAGCCAACGGCCGGTCGACCCGCTGGTGGTCATGCTTGAGCTGACCCCGGAAATGCTCGCGGCCGACAGCCCGCCCACGCGACTGGAGCAGGCGCGTCGCAAGCTTCTCGACCTGCTGCAAGCGCGCAGCGACTCACAGACCGCGATCATCGTCTACGCCGGCAGCGCCCATACGCTGGTGCCACTGTCCGACGATCTGGCGACCAGCAAAAATCTGCTTGATGCAATCAGGCCGTCGATCATGCCCGAGGCCGGTCAGCGCGCTGACTTGGCCGTGCGCAAGGCGCTTGACCTGCTTGAACAGGGCGACCTCGGTCAGGGGCGTTTGCTGTGGATTGGTTCATCCCTCAGCGAGGCCGAGCGTCAGGGTATCCGCGCGGCCATGACCGGCCGCGACGCGCCTGCGTTACTGATGCTGGGTGTCGGCACTGCGGAAGGCGCACCGGTCACCCAGGAGAAAGGCGGCTTTCTGAAAGACGCTCAGGGCGGCATTCTGGTACCGCGTCTTGACGGGCCGGTACTGAAAGACTTCGCCGACAGCATGGCCGGCCGCTACACCGCCCTGCGCCTGGACAATCAGGATTTGAACGACCTCGGGCTGCTCGACGGCCCGAAAAGTCTCATCAGTGAGGGCCAGAAAGTGCGGCTCGACCGCTGGGCCGATCAGGGTTATTGGCTGCTGCTGCCGCTGTTGCTGCTGGCCGGCTGTGCCGGAAGACGCGGCTGGCTGTTGTGCCTGCCCTTGTTGTTGATGACCGTGCCTCAAGCCAGCTATGCCTTTGATTTCCAGGACCTGTGGCGCCGGCCGGACCAACAGGGTGAGCGCCTCCTGAAACGTCATCACCCGGCAGAAGCCGCGCGGCATTTCCAGGACCCGCGCTGGCAAGGCGTTGCGCTCTACCAGGCGGGAGATTATGCAGGCGCCGCCCAGCGCTTTGCCCAAGGCAGCAGCGCCGTCGACCATTACAATCGCGGCAATGCGCTGGCCCGCAGCGGTGAGCTCGAAGGCGCCATCGACGCTTACGCACAGGCGCTGGATCGTCAGCCGGACTTCCCGGCAGCGTTGGCCAACAAGGCATTGGTGGAACAAGTGCTGGAGCTGAACAAAACGGCGAACCCGTCGGAAATCGAGACCAAGGCCGAGACCGAGACCGAGACCGACGAGAACGGCAATAACGCGCGCCAGGGCAGTGCCGGGGATTCATCGTCGAGCGCGTCGTCAGCACCGCGCGACCCGGATGAAAACCGCCCGCCGGAGGCTGAGCAAAATGCTGCCGACCAGGAGGCTTCCGGTGCGGGTGGCGACGCCGACGGTCCGGCCCGCGCCGCTGGCAGGCCCGCCGAAGGGCAGGTTGATGGCGAACAGAAACAGGCGCTTGAACAGTGGCTGAGGCAGATTCCCGACGAACCCGGCGAACTGCTGCGGCGCAAATTCTGGTACGAACAACAGCAGCATCAGGAAAAGACCCGATGAGTCGTCTGCACAGGTGGTTGATCGCAGGGATGTTATGCCTGTGCGCAGGGCTGGCCCAGGCCGACAGCGCTGGCTCGACGCTGCTTTCAAGCGTCGACCGCACGCGCGTCAACACCGGCGAGACCGTCGAACTGACCCTTGAAACCGACGACGCCACGGTCTTCGGCAGGCCCGACATGAGCGGGCTCGACGCTGACTTCGAAGTGCGCGACACGCGTCAGCTCAACAGCCTCACCACGCTGGAAGGCAATGTCCACGCCACCACGCGCTGGCTGATTACGTTGATGCCGCGCCACAGCGGATCGATTGAAATCCCGCCGCTGAAGCTGGGGGAAATGACCAGCCAGCCGATTGTGCTGCAGGTGGTCGATGTCGGTCCGGCGGCGCAGGGCCAGGCGCAAAAACTCGACCCGGTATTCATGGAGGCGAGCCTGGACCAGGACAGTGTGTACGTTCAGGCCCAGGCACTGCTGACCGTGCGAATCTATCACTCGGTGTCGCTGTTCGACGACAGTAGCCTGACACCGCTGCAAGTGCCGGATGCGCGCGTTGAAAAGCTCGGCGACACGCGCACCTACGAGAAGCAGATCAACGGCATTCGCCACGGCGTCATCGAGATGCGCTACGCGCTGTACCCGCAGCACAGCGGCGACCTGACCATACCGGCGCAAGCGTTCAGCGCGACGCTGGTTCAGGACACCACCGATGCGACAGCAGCGGCGGCCATGGGGCCGGGAGCGGTTGCAAGCGGGCCGAAACCCGGTCGATTGATGCACGTCACGTCGCTGCCGTTGACGCTTAACGTCAGGCCGCAACCGGCGCACTACCCCACTGACGTGCCGTGGCTGCCCGCGCGCAGCGTCAGCCTCAGCGAAAGCTGGAGCCCGGAGCCGGCCCATAGCCAGGTCGGTGATTCCCTCACCCGCACCTTGCAACTCAAGGCCGAAGGCCTTTCGAGCGCGCAGTTACCGCCGCTTCCGGCCACCGACGTCAGCGCGTTGCGGCGCTACCCGGACCAGCCGCAGTTGAGCAATCAGCCCGGTGAGCGAGGCTTGACCGGCGTGCGCGAGGAGCGCGAGGCCCTGGTGCCCAATCGTCCCGGTGCCATCGACATTCCGGCGGTGGATCTGGTCTGGTGGAACACGCAGGAAGATCATCTGGAGCACAGCGCCCTGCCCGCCCGCACATTGCAAGTGAGCATCAACCCCGCACTTGCGGTGGACACGCCGGTAAGCGACAACAACGTCACCGTGATCGGCCCGCCGGTCTGGCCCTGGCAGCTCAGCACGGTGCTGCTGAGCTTTACCACGCTGCTGGGCTTTGGCCTGTGGTGGCGTGGGCGCTGGCAGCCGGCCCTGGCGCGGGTCGCGCAAACAGGCCCAAGTCCGCGTACAGTGCTCGACGACCTGAAACGCGCGAGTCTGGCCAACGACCCGCATGCCACCCGCCAGGCACTCGATGCCTGGGCGCGTCAGCAGCCCGAAACCCTTCCCGACATGGCCGCACGCTTCGTGCCGCTGTCCAATGCACTGGACGGGCTGAACGGGGCGCTTTATAGCGAGACCGAAAAACTGTGGCTGGGTGAAGACCTCTGGCGCGCTGTCAAAGCGCTGCCCGCCATCGAAAAAACCCAGGACCCGGGCGGAGGCGACAGCTTGCCGCCGCTGTATCCGAAATAATTTCACCGATCAGCGCGTCCCACCGTCGGAGCGCGCTTGCCCATGAACAGGGTGTCGGGTCGCGAACCTGGCACAGACCCACCGCCATCGCGGGCAAGCGCGTTTCCACAGGATGTGTTGATCGTTAAACCAAGGTACCCCCATGCGTCTGTTCCACACATCCGACTGGCATCTTGGCCAGAACCTTCACGGTCAGGAGCGAGATTTCGAACATGCCGGTTTCCTCAACTGGCTGCTGGCCCGCCTGGCCGAACGCAA
Organism: Pseudomonas sp. ME-P-057; assembly: GCF_030208975.1. Taxonomy (NCBI): domain Bacteria; kingdom Pseudomonadati; phylum Pseudomonadota; class Gammaproteobacteria; order Pseudomonadales; family Pseudomonadaceae; genus Pseudomonas; species Pseudomonas sp. ME-P-057. Next base: position 50,601 of record NZ_JARVSX010000020.1, on the reverse strand, counting down.
GCCGGATGTCCTGCTGATTGCCGGCGACATCTTCGACACGGTCAATCCGCCGGTCAAATCCCAGGAGCGCCTTTACGACTTCATCGTCAGCGCCCACGAGCAGAACCCCCAGGTGACCATCGTGATGATCGCCGGCAACCACGACTCCGGCTCGCGCATCGAGTTGCCCGCGCCGCTGATGCGACGCCTGCGCACCCACGCGCTGGGCCGCGTGCTCTGGCTCGACGATGGCGTGCTGGACGTTGATCGCTTGCTGCTGCCACTGACCAACGCCAAGGGCAAAGTGCTGGGCTGGTGCCTGGCGCTGCCCTTTCTGCGCCCGGCCGAAGTGACGGGTGCCGCCCTGGGCGACAACTACCTGCGCGGCATTGGTCAGGTCCACGAGATGCTCATCGCTGCGGCGAATCAACGGCGCAAGAAAGGCCAGGCACTGATCGCCATCAGCCACGCGCACATGGCCGGCGGCTCGGTGTCGGAAGACTCCGAACGCAGCCTGATCATCGGAAACGCCGAAGCCCTGCCCGCCAGTCTGTTTGGTGAAAGCATCACCTACGTCGCTCTGGGGCATCTGCACAAGCCGCAGCGCGTCAACGGCGAGGACCGGATTCGCTACAGCGGGTCGCCCATTCCGCTGTCCTTTTCGGAAATCGGCTACCAGCACCAGATCCTCGAAATCGAATGCGAAGGCGACAAGCTCGTCAGCGTCAAACCGCTGCTGATCCCGCGCGCGGTGAACCTGCAACGCATAGGCCCGGCGCCGCTGGCCGAGCTCTTGTTGCAACTGCTTGACCTTCCGGACATCGACCTCCTGGCGGACGTCGACCGTCAGCCGTGGCTCGAAGTCCGCGTACGCCTTGACGAGCCGCAACCCGACCTGCGCAACCAGATCGAGGCTGCGCTGGAAAACAAGGCCGTGCGGCTGGTGCGCATCGCAGCCGAATACGCTGGCAAGGGCGGTCGCGATGAAGACGCCCGGCAGGACCTGATCGAACTCGACCAACTGAGCCCACAGGAGCTGTTCAGCCGCGCCTGGCAGGACAGCTACGGCAGCGAGGTCGACGAACAGACCCTCCAGGATTTCGCCACCCTTCTTCAAGACGTGCAGCTGGAGAGCGAGCAACCATGAAAATCCTCGCCATCCGCCTGAAAAACCTGGCTTCGCTGGCCGGCCCGTTCGAGCTGGATTTCACCGCCGAACCCCTTGCCAGCGCTGGCCTGTTTGCCATTACCGGCCCCACCGGCGCGGGTAAGAGCACGTTGCTGGATGCCCTGTGCCTGGCGCTGTTCGGCGCGATTCCCCGACTAAACAACATCGGCCAGTCTCGTGTGCCGGAGATCGATGGCGACATCAGCACCAACGACCCGCGCAACCTGCTGCGTCGCGGCACCGGCAGCGGTTACGCCGAGGTGGACTTCGTCGGCATTGACAAGCGCCGTTACCGCGCACGCTGGGAAGCCAACCGCGCCCGCGACAACGCCACGAAAAAGCTCCAGGCGAGCCGCCAGACGCTGATCGATCTGGACAGCGAGCAGATCCTCAGCACGCAGAACAAGACCGAGTACAAAACCCTGCTCGAAGCGCGGCTGGGCCTGAACTTCGAGCAGTTCACCCGCGCCGTGATGCTGGCGCAGAGTGAGTTCAGCGCCTTCCTCAAGGCCGACGACAAAGAACGCAGCGAACTGCTGGAAAAGCTCACCGACACGGCGATCTATAGCCAGCTGGGTCGTCGCGCCTACAGCAAAAGCAAGGAAGCCGAAGAAGCACTGAAAACCCTTCAGGCCCAGGCCGGCACGCTGACACCCATGGAGACTGAACAGCGCGCCGAACTGGAACAGCGCTTCGCCGAAGCTCAACAGCAGCTCAAGCAGGTTCAGGCACAGCTGCGCGAACTGGAGCTCAAGCAGCAATGGTTCAAGGAGCTGAGCCGGTTGCGAGACAGCCATCAGGCCGCCAACGAACAACTGACCAGCGCACAGCAAACCTGGGACGCACACAGCGCGGACCGCCAACGACTGGGCCTGCTGGAGCGGCTGGCGCCACAGCGGCATCTGTTTGCCCAGCGGGCCAGGCTTCAAGCGCAGGTCCAACCGCTGACGGCGGCCATACAAGCTCACCACGTGCATAAGACCGCACTCGATGCCCGAATTGCAGAGCTGGACAGCCAAAAAGCTCACGCCGAGCTCGCCTTCCAGCAGGCGCAGGAACAGCTTGGCCAGGCACGACTTGGCTTGAGTGAAGCGTTCGAGCAGCAGACCCGCCTCGCTCACCTGAATCAGGAACTGCAGCAACTCGACGAACAGGCGCAGGCTGCGGCCAATGCCAGTCGCGAGGGGCAGGCAACGCTTGATCAACTCGCCGAGCAGCAACGGCAGCTTGAAGCACGCCTGCAGGTCATTGCCGAACAACTGGAGCACAGCGCAGCGCTGAGCACCCTGAGTCAGTCATGGAACGCCTACCGCCCGCGCCTTCAACAGACCGTGCAGCTCAGCGCGCGACTGATCCAGGGGCGCGCCGAGCTTCCGCAGCTGGAGAAAAACGCCACCCTTGCCGAGCAGACGCTCAGCGAACGCCGCAGCGCTTTGCAGGCGCTTTATGACACCGCCGAAGTCAAGGCAGATGCGGTCAGTCAGGAAGTGGAACGGCTGGGGCAGTTGCTGCAGGACAATCGTCAGCAGCACGGTGCCAGCGACACCCTTGAACGCCTGTGGCAGCGTCATCAGGAGGTCGCCAACCGCCTGCTCGACCTTCAAACGCGCCAGCAAGAGGCCACCGAGCGTCGTGCCGCGCGCATCGCCCAGGGCCTGAAACTCAAGGCCGAGCAAGAGACCGCCGAGCAAGCGCTGAAGGTCACCGTCGAACTGCTGCAGCGTCAGCGGCTTGCGCGCAGTGCCAGCGTCGAAGAGCTGCGCGGGCAATTGATCGATCAGCAACCGTGTCCGGTGTGTGGCAGCGAAGAACATCCGTATCACCAGTCCGAGGCGCTGCTTGAAGCGCTGTCGGGCCACGACGACGGCGAAGAAGCGCGCGCGCGGCAAGCCGTCGGGCAGCTCAGTGAGAAGCTCGCCGAGCTGCGCGCGGAAGTCGCCGAACTGAACAACCAGCTCAAGCAGGCCAAGCCGCAACACGATCAGCTGGCCGAACAGCTGCAAACCCTCGCCCCTGAGCTGGAGGCACACCCGCTGTACCCGCGCCTGCTTGAACAGCCCGAGCACCTGCGGGGGGACTGGCTGAGCGAACGTCTGCACCAACTGGCGCAGGACATCCTCACCGCCGAGCAGCGCCAGGCCCGTTTGCTGAAAGTGCAGCGCGACGCCGAGTCACTGCAGCAACAGGTGCTGGACGCGCGCGAAGCCAGTCAGCAGGCGATGAAAGGGCTGGACGATCAACAGCGCAACATCGCGCTGGACAATCAGGCGTTCGAGGCGGCGTTGCAAGAGTTCGAGCCGCTGCTGCCTGCCGAGAGCCTGACCCAATGGCGCGACTCGGCGACGCAGAGTTTCATGCAGCTGGACAACGACATCGCCGCGCGCGTCGAGCAGCTCGACCAGCAGAAGACCGAGCAGCAGGAGCACGCCGAGCGCGCGCTGAAACTGGAGCGTGAGCAGACAGCCCAGCAGGCGCGGCAAGCTGAGCATCAGAAGCTGCAGGCGCACGTGGACAGCCGTCGCGAGCTGCAACAGACGGCGCAGCAGCGACTGGCACAGGTGTTAGGCGAATACCGCTCGCCGGAGCATTGGCAGCAAGCGCTTGAGCAAGCCGTGGAGCACGCGCGCCAGGCCCTGGCGGCCAACGCAGACGGATTGCAGATCGCACGGGGCGAATTGATCAAGCTGACCGCAGAGCTCGACGGTGAACAGCAGCGGCTGCAGGCTTTGCAACAGGAACTGACGGAGCTCGAACGGCAGATCGCGGAGTGGCGCGCCAGCCACAGCGAGCTGGACGATGCCGCACTGGACACCTTACTGGGCCTCAGCGACGAGCATGTCAGCGGCTTGCGCCAGCAGCTGCAGAGCAGCGAAAAAGCGCTGGAACAAGCCAGGGTGCTGGTGGACGAGCGCGCCGCGCAATTGCAGCAACATCAGGCGCATCACAGTGATGGCGTCGATGCCGAGCAGTTGCTCGCCACCTTGACCGACGTGCAGGCGCAGTCGGGGGTTCAGGACCAGCTGTGCGCGGACCTGCGCGCGCAAGTGAGCGAAGACAACCGCCGACGCGATGCCAGCAGCGAACTGCAATCACGCATCGCCGGGGCGCAGGCCGAGTATCAGCGCTGGGGCCGGCTCAATGCGCTGATTGGCTCCGCCACCGGCGACACCTTCCGCAAGATCGCCCAGGCCTACAATCTGGATCTGCTGGTGCACCACGCCAACGCGCAACTCAAGCAACTGGTGCGGCGCTATCGCCTCAAGCGCGGCGGCAGCATGCTCGGCTTACTGGTAATGGACACCGAAATGGGCGACGAACTGCGCTCGGTCCACTCGCTTTCGGGCGGTGAAACCTTCCTGGTGTCCCTGGCGCTGGCGCTGGGCCTGGCGTCCATGGCGTCCAGCACGCTGAAGATCGAATCGCTGTTCATCGACGAGGGCTTTGGCAGCCTGGATCCCGAGTCACTGCAACTGGCCATGGACGCCCTTGACGGGCTGCAGGCGCAGGGCCGTAAGGTCGGGGTGATTTCCCACGTGCAGGAAATGCACGAGCGAATTCCCGTGCAGATTCAGGTTCGGCGCCAGGGCAATGGCCTGAGCACAGTCGAGGTCAGCGGCGGCTGAAGCTTTTTTTCACGACGCACGGACACGCCCAATGGCGTTTCTGTGCAACCCTATACCCCTTGCGCGACAGTCGCGCCAAACTCGATAGAAGGTAAAACCACGTGGCAAACTCCAAAGTATTTTTCGACATCACCGCCAACGACGAGCCAATGGGCCGCATCGTGATGGAACTGCACAACGACGTCGTGCCGAAAACCGCCGAGAACTTCCGCGCCCTGTGCACCGGTGAGAAAGGCGACGGCCTGAGCTACAAAGGCTCCTCGTTCCACCGCGTCATTCAGAACTTCATGCTGCAAGGTGGCGATTTCACCAACCACAACGGCACCGGCGGCAAGTCGATCTACGGCAACAAGTTCGAAGACGAAAACTTCACCCTCAAGCACACCGCCCCGGGTGATTTGTCGATGGCCAACGCTGGCCCGAACACCAACGGCAGCCAGTTCTTCATCACCACCATCGTGACCGAGTGGCTGGACGGCAAACACGTCGTCTTCGGTAAAGTCATTGAAGGCATGGACGTGGTCAAGGCCATCGAAGCGCTGGGCTCGCAGTCCGGTCGCACCAGCAAGAAAGTCGTCATCGCCGACTGCGGCGAGCTGACCGAGGCCTGAGCATGACGTCGGCGCCTCACGCCACATCGAAGACGCCGACGCTCTACTCGTTCCGCCGGTGCCCCTACGCCATGCGTGCGCGCATGGCGCTGGGGTATTGCGGCGTAACGGTCAATACCGTCGAAGTCAGCCTCAAGGCCAAACCGCCAGAGATGCTGGAACGCTCGCCGAAAGGCACCGTGCCGGTTCTGGTGCTGCAAGAAAACGTGCTGGAGCAGAGCCTGGACATCATGCGTTGGGCCTTGGCACAACACGACCCGGATGACTGGTCCATGACCGGAAATGACGAAGCGCAGCGACTCATTGCCGAGCTGATCGAAGAAAACGACAGCCGCTTCAAGCGTGATCTGGATCGCTATAAATACTCGGTGCGTTACCCCGAACACCCCCCGGAAGCCTACCGATCTCAGGGTGAGCACTTCCTGCGTCGTCTCGATGACCTGCTGGCGTCACGAGCCTTTCTGATCGCCGACCGACTGACCCACGCCGATATCGCCATCGCGCCCTTCATTCGGCAATTCTGCTCGGTGGACGCAGACTGGTTCTGGCAAAGCCCCTACCCTCACCTGCAACGCTGGTTGGGCCGCTTTCTCGAATCCGAGCTGTTCGTTGCCGCAATGGCCAAGCGCTAAACGCGGTCGCTCCATCCCTCCACGACGTCCCACTGAAAGATCGACGAAATCATCTCGCCGTGCCTGGGAGGCGGATTACCCGCGTTGAGCTTCTGCGAACGCTGCATCTCCACCGCCTCGGCGACCTCGGTCTTGAACTCCATACTCCGCGCCACGCCGCCCACTGAGCCTTCGCCATGGCCAAGCAATGAGCAGCCATTGTTGATCACTGCGAAGAACACGATTACCCAGAAGTTCGCGCCTTTCACGATGCACGCCCCTGGGACTGAACAGCCGCACGACTGATTTCAACGGATGCCGTTTGCGCTGACACAGTCGACGGTGAGTTAAGTTGTGGGTTCATGCTGACAACGGTCACCACTGCGATGAATACGACATACAGCGCGATGGCGGTGTAAGCGCCGTGTTTGATTGAATCAAGAATGGCAGTGGCCATGGATGCAGCTCCGGGACATGTTTATTTCAGGCGCCCAGAATGCGTGAAGCGATGAGTATTAAAAAACGATGGCTGGCAATTCAAAAGATCGATGTGGTTAATTATTTAAGTATTCAATCGGGCCAATAGGTTCGCTCGCAAGCCGGCTCCTACAGATGGGAGCCGACGCGGATAATGTGTTGAAGGAAGGCCCTTGTAGGAGCCGGCTTGCTGGCGAATGTACGGGGTTTTGCACCGCCACCTAATATTCACGCATAAAAAATCCCCATCGCTTATGCAGCAGACGGGGACCAAAGGGAGGGAATTCAACGCTTTCGCGAACAAGCTCGCCGGCACTTGATGCATGGCCTGACACGCAGTGGTCAGTGGGTCGCATCAACCTGTTGAAGACGAAGTTGCTCGCGAAAGCGTTTTCCTGAAACCAAAGATTGCGGTTTTAACCTGGACTCTTACAAATCCATTCCCCGGCAACGATACATTCGTTAACGGGGAATGGATTCACTTCGGCGTTCTATTCATTGCTGAACTTTGTGATCCAGAGCGGCATAGAAGTTGGCGCTTTGTTGCAGGTACTTTGGGGTGTAGCTCTGGGTCGAGCTGACTTTTTTGTCGGTCGCTTCAACACTGGCACTGGCGGGCAATGCGACAGTGGCGGAGATGGCGGACGCGGCGATGATGGAGAAGATATTGAAGTTCATGATGGGTACCTCGCTGTGGTGTGTCGTTTCAAGTCTTGACCGTCGTGGCCGTGGAATGAAAGTTACGCTCGCGCCTGTTCCAGAAAAAATCTTTTCTGGCACTAGCCCTTATCACTTCAATTGATACATAAAAAAAGCCCTTGAAAATCAAGGGCTCAGACTGCGTCAAAGCGTCGCAGGGTGTCAGTGAGCAGTGAGGAAATGGAAGTCAGACGGCGAGTCGAAGTCGACTTTCTGCACGGTGTCTCCCAACAGGCCGGTTTTCGGGTCGACGCGCAGGGTGACGATCTGGTTGCTCTTCTGGTTGGCGATCAGCACGAAATGGCCGGTAGGGTCGAAGGCGAACTCGCGTGGTTCCTTGCCTTCCACGGTACGGCGCTGCACTTCCTTCAACTGGCCAGTACCGGCGTCAATGGAGTACACCAGTAGCTCGTTCACTTCGCCACGGTTGGCGACGTAAAGGAATTTGCCGTCAGTCGAGGTGTGCAGGCCACCCGCGGCGCGGTTTTGCTGACCGTCCTTGTTGGCCAGTTCGACCAGTTGGGTACGCTTGAACACGCCGTCGTGGTAATCGAACACGGCCACTTGGGCGCTCATTTCCATGGTCAACCAGGCGTGCTTGCCGTCTTTGCTGAACGTCAGGTGACGCGGACCGCTGCCCGGCGGCAAATCAACCGAAGGCATTTTCGCGGGCTGCAGCGGCTGCGTTTTTTTGCCGTCGTAATTGAAGACAAACATCTTGTCCGCGCCCAGATCCATGGCAATCAGGTATTTGCCATCCGGGGTCGGCACAGCGGCGTGGACGTGGGACGACGCCTGGCGCTCAGGGTTGACCTTGCTCGCCTCGTGGGTTGCCGTTTGCGCGACTGGCGCAAGCTTGCCGTCTTTGCCGACCGGCACCACGGCGAGTACGCCACCCGGATCAGGATGAACCGCATAGTTGGCGACGAACAGAAAGCGACCGTCCAGGCTCAGACTGGAATGGGTAGGCTCTTCGCCCTTGGTTTCGATCTGGTTGATGAACGACACCGCATGGGTCTTGGGGTCGATGGCGTAGCTACTGACCTTACCGACAACGTCAGTTTGCCCGGGGCCGTTCTCGTTGACCGCGAACATGTGGCGCTGGTCTTTGGACAGGGTGAGCCATGACGGGTTTTCGCTTTTAATCACTTGGCGCGGCTTGGCGTCGAGCTGGCCGGTTTGGGTGTTGAAACCGAATCGGTAGATGCCTTCGCTGGCGCCGGCAGTGTAGGAGCCGACCAGTACGTCGTAATCAGTCATGGGCTTGGCCTGAGCAGTGAGCGCGGCAAGGCTGCTGGCGAGCGCTAACCACGGCAGAATTCTGGGAGTCATGGGGCTGTTCTCTTTTTGGAGTTGTTGGCGCGCCGTAGACGCGGAAGTTCACGGATATGACAGCATGTTGCTGAGAGTAGTTGCCTGGCGGGTGCTGTGGGTTGCACGGCAAGCCGCGCCCCCGGGCACGCAAACATATCTGTAGGAGCCGGCTTGCTGGCGAACCGGGTGAATCTGTCACCGCTGCGGCGACTGGAAGAATGGGTTCGCCAGCAAGCCGGCTCCTACAGAGGACCTCCATCGCCGCGTATTCAATCACCCAGGTCAGGCAGGTGAGCAAGGGCAGGCAGGTCAGGCAGGTCAGGCAGGTCAGCCATAAAAATGCCGATTCATTGCCGCAAGGTCTACGAAGGCAATGCCGAGTTAGCCCTGCACGCCCTCTTCATCTTCATCCTCATCACTCGCCGAAATTCCATTGAGCACCACGATGCGGTGGTCGGCATTGCCGTCGTTGATGACCCAGCTCTGCAACTGGCTGTCGTATTCCGCAGCGTCGATCTGCGCCAGTGAGAAGCGCCAGACCTTGCGCTCGCGTCCGTCCATGCTTTCAATCTGCAGCATTTCGTCGAGGCTGAAGTCGAAGGCGTGCAAGCCATCGATCTCCAGCATGCTGTGGGCGGTCAGTGCGGTCTGGAGTTCAGTGCGCAGAGAATGTGGCGTGGTGGTCATGGCAGTGGTTCGCATCAGTGAAAGCGCGAATGATAGGTGAAAAAGCGTCGAAGCGCTGGCCTCGACGCTTGCTTCATGTGGCTCAGTCCTGCACCCCTTCCCTGGCGTAGTAGCGCGCGGGAATACCCCAGACGATCAACGCGATGGCCAGCACGCTCACCGCAAACAAGGCGAAAAGCGCAGGGGTGGCCGTCCCGGTGAGGTCCTTGATGCGTCCGACCATGAACGGCGCAATGATGCCCCCCAGTTGGCCGAGGGAGTTGATCAACGCGATGCCGGCGGCGGCAGCGATGCCGGTCAGAAAACGCGGCGGGATGGTCCAGAAAATCGGCATCCAGGCAATGATCCCGGTCATGATCAATGTCATGCCGATCATCAACGGCACCAACTGACCCGGAAACAGCGCGCAGACCAGATAACCCGCCGCCGTCATCGTCGCGCAGCCGGCCATGTGCCAACGGCGTTCGCCGTGGCGGTCGGAGCTGGCGCCAATCAACAGGTTGCCGATCACCGCGCCCACATACGGGATCACCGTCAGCAGCCCGATGTTCAGGGTGTCGGTTACGCCGGCGGTCTTGATCAGTTGCGGCATCCAGAACAGCAGCCCGGTCAACGCCATGACCAGGCACAGGTAGATGCCGGACATGACATAGGTGGTCGGGTGTTTCCAGATGTCTTTGACCTTCTGCGTGACAGCGGGCTTGGCTTCCTTGGCCATACGCGCCAGCACCACCTGCTTTTCCTGCTCACTGAGCCAGGTGGCGTCTTCGATACGGTCCTTGACCAGCCAGAACACCACACCACCGAGCAGAATCGACGGGATGCCTTCGATCAGGAACAGCCAGCGCCAGCCGGCCAGGCCCATGACGCCATCGAAATGGCCAAGGATCAGACCCGCAATCGGACCGCCGACAATCCCGCACAGGCAAATGGAGCTTTTGAAGTAGGAGTTGACCCGTGCCCGACGCGAACCCGGATACCACTGGGTAAAGAAGTACAGCACGCCGGGGACGAACCCTGCCTCCATCACGCCGATCAGAAAGCGCAGCGTGTAAAACCAGAATTCGGTCTGCACGAACATCATGCAGGCAGATGCGATGCCCCACGAGACCATGATCCGGGCGATCCAGATCCGCGCGCCGATCTTGTGCAGCAGCACGTTGCTCGGCACTTCAAACAGGAAGTAGCCGACGAAGAACAAGCTCGCGCCCAGGCCATAGACGGTTTCGCTGAAGCCCAGGTCGCTGGCCATCTGCAGCTTGGCGAAGCTGATGTTGACGCGGTCCAGGTACGCAAACAGGAAACAGGCGATGAACAACGGCACGATGCGCCAGCTCACCTTGCGATAGATGCTGTCCTCGAGCGCGTCGGCGTCGAGCTGGTCCAGCGGGATGGCAGTGGCGGTCATGGGTCGCACCTCGTTTTGTTTTTATGTGGGTGTCCGGGGTGTGCAGGACGCGGAGCCGAAAAACCCTGCAGGAGTGAGGACTAACGCGGCCAACTGCAGGAGCGCGCTTGCCCGCGAAGAGGCCGGTACATCCGACGCATATCGGCAGTCCTTACCTACGCCTTCGCGGGCAAGGTGGAGCGCCACCCCGGTCGCTCCTACAAAATCCGCGTAAGCGAACATTATTTCGCTCACGCCCTGCCCCACGTGCAGCCCAAAACCCACGCACTCAGTGGGACCGGCTAGCGCTGCTGCAGGGTTTGAAGCATCAAAGCTGCTTGATACCACCCGGCTGGAAAACCGCCTCGGCCGGTTTGATGCCGTTGATCAACGGCGCACCAAACTCATGCTGGCTGATCTCGAATTTATCCCCTGGCTGGGTCTTGATGCCGTCGGCAAACGACAGCGTCGCGGTGCCGAAGAAATGCACGTGTACATCGCCCGGCCGCAGGAATTGCGCGTATTTGAAATGGTGGTATTCAAGGTTTTCCAGGCTGTGGCACATGTTGGCCTCGCCGCTGAGAAACTCCTTCTCCCACAGCACTTGCCCGTCGCGGTGGATGCGGCTGGTACCGGCAAGGTTCTGCGGCAGATCGCCGACGCGCAGCTCAGGGCCGAACGAGCACGCGCGCAGCTTGGAATGGGCGAGGTACAGGTAGTTCTTGCGCTCCATGATGTGATCGGAGAATTCGTTACCGATGGCGAAACCCAGACGATAAGGCTTGCCGTCGTGACCGATCACATAAAGCCCGCTCAGCTCGGGCTCTTCGCCGGCATCTTCGGAGAAAGGCGGCTGCGGGAACGACTCACCGGGACGGATGACGATGCTGCCATCGCCTTTATAGAACCACTCCGGTTGCACGCCAGCCTGGCCCGCCGCCGGTTTGCCGCCTTCCAGGCCCCATTTGAAGATGCGCATGGTGTCGGTCATGGCCGACTCGTCGTTGCCATGCTGGTGCATTTTGTCCCGCGCTGAGGCGCTGCCCAAGTGGGTCAGCCCTGTACCGCTGACCAGTAAATGCGCAGGATCGGGGTGGTCCAGCGGCGGGAGGATCATCAGATCGGCGCGCAGTTGGGAATAATCGTGGTTGTCACCCAGGCCCAGGCTGTCGACCTGCTCGGCCAGGGAAATGTTTTTGTCGATCGCCGCCAGCGCCAGATCACGGGTGCTGGTTGCGCCCTGAATCTCACGCACCAGCGGGCCGTCTACCAAACCGACCCGACGCTGGCCGTTGCCCAGTTCGAACTGTACTAAATGCATGGGTTTCTCCTATTGGTGTCTACACGGTCTCCGTGGGAGACGCATGGGTTAACGCGGACGCGCGCTGGCGGCAAATTTCGACTCGGGCAGGACGTGCTTGCGCTCCAGGACACGGTAGACCACACCTGTCAGGATCAGCCCGCAGATCATCACGCCGGAAAGGAAGTACAAGCCGCTGGCGAGGTTGCCGGTCAGCTCTTTCAGCCAGCCGATCACGAACGGGCCGATATAGCCGCCCAGGTTGCCCACCGAGTTGATCAGGGCAATGCCCGCCGCTGCGCTGGCACCGGCAAAGAAGCGCCCGGGTAATGTCCAGAACACCGCCGTGCAGGAAAACAGCGAGAACGCCACCAGCGACAGCGCCGCCAGCTGCAACACCGGCACGCTCAGGTACGCGCTGAGGAACAGGCCGATCGCGCCAATCACATAAAGGACGGCCAGATGACCGTAGCGGTCGTTGAGCCGGTCCGAGCTGCGCGGCACGATCAGCAAGCCAACGATCCCAAAAATATAAGGTACGGCCGAAATGAACCCGGTTGTCAGGTCGCTGCCGCCGAACTGTTTGATCAGCGTCGGCAACCACAGTCCCAGGCCATAAATGCTCAAAGTCACGGGAAGGTAAAACAGCGCAAGCAGCAGGACGCGCTTGTCTTTCAGCGCATGCAGCGGGTTGCCGTGGCGGGTCTGACCGTATTCTTCCAAATCTTTTTTCAGCTCGCCGGCGAGCCAGTCCTTCTCCACCGGGTCCATCCATTTCACGTCTTTCGGGCCGTCAGGCAGCCAGCGCAAGACCGGCAGGGTCAGCAGAATCGCCGGCGCGCCGATGCACAGAAATAGCCACTGCCAGCCGTGCAGACCGGCCACACCTTCCATGCCCAGCAAGCCGCCGGAAATCGGCCCGGTGATCATCATCGCGATGGGTTGAGAAAGAATGAACAGGCCCAGGATCTTGCCGCGATGGCGGACCGGGAACCACTGAGTGATGTAATACAGCACGCCCGGGAAGAAGCCCGCCTCGGCCGCACCGAGCAGAAAGCGCATCACATAAAAGCTGGTTGGCCCCTGAATGAACGCCATGCCCATGGTGATAGCACCCCAGGTCAGCATGATGCGCGCGAACCAGCGGCGCGCGCCGAAGCGTTCAAGCATCAGGTTGCTGGGGATTTCCAACAGAAAATAGCCAATGAAGAACAGGCCCGCGCCCATGCCATAGGCCGCGTCACCGATGCCGACGTCTGCGCCCATATGCAGCTTGGCAAAGCCGACGGCGGAGCGGTCAACGTAGGCAATCAGGTAAAGCAGGATCAGAAAGGGAATGAGTTTCAGGGTGATGCGACGTATAAGCCTGAGTTCCTGGCTCATGGATGCGGTCCTCATTGTTTTTGTTATGGAAGCCTGCGGTGATCGCCTCTGCCCTCGTGTGCGCATTGCTGCGAATAAGGCTGGCAGGGTCGTCCCTCGGTCTGGATCGACTATATAGTATTACTATTTAAGGTGACAACTCTTCCACTGGCGACATTTTCGGCCTATTTTAGTCGTCAGCCGCAGCCTTTAGTCTTACAAATAAAGCCTTACAATAAGAGTGCTGATTTATGTCCGATTCCAATAAGAAACCCGTCCTGCGCTCCGCCCAATGGTTCGGCACCGCCGACAAGAACGGCTTCATGTACCGCAGCTGGATGAAGAACCAGGGCATCGCCGACCATCAGTTCCAGGGCAAGCCCATCATCGGCATCTGCAACACCTGGTCCGAACTTACCCCGTGCAACGCCCACTTCCGCACCATCGCCGAACACGTCAAACGTGGCGTCATCGAAGCCGGTGGTTTCCCGGTCGAATTCCCGGTCTTCTCCAACGGCGAGTCCAATCTGCGCCCCACCGCCATGCTGACGCGTAACCTGGCGAGCATGGACGTCGAGGAAGCCATCCGCGGCAACCCCATCGACGGCGTGGTTCTGCTGACCGGTTGCGACAAGACCACCCCTGCCCTGCTGATGGGCGCTGCCAGCTGCGACATTCCGGCGATCGTCGTGACCGGCGGCCCGATGCTCAACGGCAAGCACAAGGGCAAGGACATCGGCGCCGGCACCATCGTCTGGCAGATGCACGAATCCTACAAGGCCGGACAGATCAGCCTCGACGAGTTCCTGTCGGCTGAATCAGGCATGTCGCGCTCCGCGGGCACCTGCAACACCATGGGCACCGCCTCGACCATGGCCTGCATGGCTGAAGCACTTGGCACCTCCTTGCCACACAACGCTGCGATTCCCGCCGTCGACTCACGCCGTTATGTACTGGCGCACATGTCCGGCATGCGCGCGGTGCAGATGGTGAATGAGGACTTGCGCCTGTCGAAAATCCTGACCCGCGAAGCCTTTGAAAACGCTATTCGTGTCAACGCCGCCATCGGTGGCTCGACCAATGCCGTGATCCACTTGAAAGCCATCGCCGGCCGTATCGGTGTAGAGCTGGAGCTCGACGACTGGACCCGTATTGGCCGCGGCACCCCGACGCTGGTTGACCTGCAGCCGTCCGGGCGCTTCCTGATGGAAGAGTTCTACTACGCCGGCGGCCTGCCTGCCGTATTGCGTCGTCTTGGCGAGAACAACCTGATCCCGCACCCGGAGGCACTGACCGCCAACGGCAAAACCTTATGGGAAAACGTGCAGAACTCGCCGATCTACGGTGACGACGAGGTTATCCGCGCCATCGATAATCCGCTGGTCGCTGATGGCGGGATCTGCGTCCTGCGCGGCAACCTTGCGCCGCTGGGCGCGGTGCTCAAGCCCTCTGCCGCGACACCTGCGCTGATGAAGCATCGGGGTCGCGCCGTGGTGTTCGAGAATTTCGACATGTACAAGGCGCGCATCAACGATCCGGATCTGGACGTCGACGCCAGCAGCATTCTGGTCATGAAGAACTGCGGGCCCAAGGGTTACCCGGGCATGGCGGAAGTGGGCAACATGGGGCTGCCAGCCAAGTTGCTGGCCCAGGGCGTGACCGACATGGTGCGTATTTCCGATGCGCGCATGAGTGGCACGGCGTACGGCACGGTTGTTTTGCACGTCGCGCCCGAGGCTGCTGCCGGCGGCCCGCTGGCGGTGGTGCAGGAAGGTGACTTCATCGAAATGGACTGCGCGACCGGCCGTTTGCACCTGGACATTCCGGAAGCGGAATTGGCCGCGCGTCTGGCCGATTGGCAAGCGCCGCCACAGCTGTTGATCGGCGGGTACCGTCAGCTGTACATCGATCATGTAATGCAGGCGGATCAGGGTTGCGACTTCGACTTTCTGGTCGGCATGCGCGGCTCGGAAGTGCCGCGGCATTCGCATTAATCTGAGGCCCCACGGCCGGGGCATTGAACTGTAGGAGCCGGCGTGCTGGCGAACGCGGTGTGTCAGCAAATCTGTTGCCGACTGAAACGCCGCGTTCGCCAGCAAGCCGGCTCCTACAGGGATCGGCGTCTCACCTGAAAATCAATGCACCACGCTGCTGCAAAAGCAGGCCCATCCGGGCGTGACCCGCCAATGCTATGATGCGCCGCATTCACCGCTCAGGATCGTCCCGCGCCCCATGGATTACCGTAAGCCCTCCGACCGTAAAAGCATGCACTCGCGCATTGTCCAGGACATCGGCATGCAGATTGTCTCGGGCCGTTTCAAACCGGACGACAAACTCCCCGCCGAAGCCTTGCTCTGTGAAGAATATGCAGTCAGTCGCCCGGTGCTGCGCGAAGCCACGCGGGTCTTGGTCGCCAAAGGTCTGGTGTATTCACGGCCGCGGGTGGGCACAGTGGTCAAGCCACGCCGCGAATGGCACATCCTCGACCCGGACGTCCTGCACTGGCTGATGCAAAGTTCGCCGCAGAACGAATTCTTCGCCCTGCTCACCAGCGTGCGCAGCATCATCGAACCGGCCGCCGCCGCACTGGCCGCGCAACACGCGACGCCTGAAGACCTCACCGCCATCGGCGAAGCCTACGAGCGCATGGCCGCCGCGCCAACCGTTGAAGACGTGCTCCAGCCCGACCTCGATTTTCACAGCCGGATTGCCGACGCCACCCACAACGATCTGCTTGCCCACCTGTGCAACATGTTGTCGCTGGCCCTGCGCGAGGCGTTGAAACATTCCAACAAGCGCCCGAACCTGCATGAACTGGCCTTACCCCGTCATCGCGCCATCCTCACGGCCATTGAAAACCGCGACGCGCTGGGCGCTCATCACGCCACGCTGGTGCAGCTGGACGACGCCCGCAACGCACTCAACGTGGTACTGGGCCAAGGTGTAAAGCTGTAGTTCCACGAGAACCACGCGCGCAGCCCGTAGGACCGGCTTTAGCCGGGAAGCCTCTGGACTCCTGTTTATCCCGCCAAGGCGATGTGAAGCTCAGGGCAGATAGATACTGAACAACCCACCGCCCAATTCTCCGCCGTTGGCGATTTCAATGTGGCCGTGCACGCCCTTGCGCTGATGCTGTCGGGCGATGTTCGCCGCGAAATACAAGCCCAACCCGGTGCTGCCGCTGTTCTGGTTGATGCCCAGCACGTAATCGGTCTGCTGATCGATCATGCGCGCAGGAAAGCCCGGACCGTCGTCGTTGATGCTGATCACCAGTTGCTCGCCGACTTGCCTCGCTGTGATCAACACTTCGCGGCGTGCAAAGCGAATCGCATTGATCACCACGTTGGAAACCACCGACCCCACCAGCTCTCGATCAAAAAAGCCCGGCAGACCGAAGTCATCCAGCGCATAGCGCGCGGCGATGCCACGGCTATTGAGCACTTCCTGATGGAACGCCAGCTGCGCCTCGATGAAATCGTCCAGCTCGTGGTAGTCCGGGCGCAACGGCAACTGGTTGACCCCCAGTTTGTACAGCCCCAGCAATTGCACCAGCATGCCATTCAGGTGGGCGAACTCGTAATCGATCACGCCTTGCTCCGGCGTGCCGCGATAAGCCTCGGGAAGCTGCTTGACCCACTGACCGTGAGCCTGAATCAACGATCCCAACGAGTTCTTCATGTCGTGAACGGTGGACGCAATCACCATCGAAAAGTCGAGCCCGAGATCCTCATCTTTCATTCGCCGAAAGCCCTGATTCGTAGTTTCTGGAAGCGCTCGAAGCGTGGATCGGTCTCCGGCATCTTGCCGACCAGCTTGAGGCTGTTCTGGCACTCGGCCAGACTCGCCGCGTCGAGATTCTTCACGCCCATGTGCAACAAAGACTGCGCCATGTTGAGGGCGATACTGATATTTTTCGGCTGCAAGGCCAACCCTTGACGGAACAGATCCTGCGCTTCGCCCAGCTTGCCGGCGCGGTAGCAGCGAATCCCCTGCAGGTTGAAGTCGATGGCCGCCTTGCCGGCGCCAAGGATCTCCGGGTCGTCGGTCTGCTTGGCAATGTTCTGCATGACCAGTGGATCGTCGCCATAAATTTCGGCACAGCTTTTCAGAATACCAGCGCCGGCATCTGCCTGACCCAGCGACTTCAGCTGCGACGCCACGGCCAGTGCAGCATCAGCGCTGAGGAACTGCTCCATGCCTTCCAGGCGTTCCATCGCCTGCTCGGTCAGCTTGGCCGCCATTTCAGGGTCCGAAGACGCGACGCTGGTGGCTTTCATCAGGCGCGCGCGCACTTGCAGCCCGGCGTCGTTGCCGTTCTCCTTGGCCACTTCGGTCAGGGTCTGGTTGATCTCCACGCGGGTGCGCGCATCCAGCCCGCGCTCACCGCCCCGGCTGATCAACGCCTGAGCCAGGCCCAGATTGGTTTCAGGGTCTTTGAACCGTGAAAACTGGCCTTGGGAAACGGCCTGGCGATAGGCCTTTGAGGCGCCGTCGAAGTCTTGATTCTCCAGTGCCAGCTTGCCCAGCAGCCGCTGACGCCGTACCGCATAAGGCGACAGGCGCACCGCTTCTTCGAGCATCTTTTGTGCACGCTTGTTATCGCCGCTGGCCATCAACACATCGGCGAGCCCGTCGTACAACACCGGCATGGCATTGAAGGCGCGAATGGCCTCTTCGTACACGGTCTGCGCTTCGGGATTGCGCCCGCGCTTGAACAGCAGCTTGCCCAGCGCCACATACGCCCAGGGTTGCGGCCGGTCGGCCAAAATTGACTTGAGGAACGTTTCGAGCGGCTCGTGCTGGTTGAGATCACGCAGCGCATCGGCCTTGTAGCGCAGGCACAGCGGCGCAAACCGGGGGTCCTGCTTGGTCAGGGCTACACAGGCGGTCAGCACTTCGGCCGGATTGCCCCGGTCCAGCGCCTGCAGAATCGGCTTGAGCAGGGTTTTGCGCTGGACAATCTTTTCCAGCCGCTGGGCCAGGCTCGCGCGGTTGAACGGCTTGGTCAGGTAGGCATCCGGCTCCCACTCCAGCGCACTCATCACCATGGCCTGGCTGTTCTCGGCGGTGACCATGACGAACACGCTTTCGTGGCTGATCAGCCGATCGGTCATCAGGTCTTCAAGCACCTGCTGGCCATTCTTCTTGCCGTCGCCCAGATTGAAATCGTGCAGGATGAAGTCGTAGCGCTTCTGCGAGCACATCTTCAGCGCCTGTTCGCCGGTGTCGGCGGTGTCCACTTCCTTGACACCCAGCTCGCGCAGCATCGACCGGACCGAGCTGCGGAAGTCGGAAAAGTCATCGACGATCAGAAAGGTTTTTTGATTCCACGCCAGCATCGAGATTCCTGCAACGGATAAAAGTCGGCCCTGGGGCACTTACATGAAGTCGGCCATCCGCGCGGTACTCGGCGGAAATAGCCAATGAAGGTGCGGCATGTGCCGCTTGTCCGAGTTATCGGCGGCAGCGAAGCAAAACTTAGCCACGCAACGCCGGAATGTGATGCGGTTCGGGCTCCGTCGAAGTGTGGCCGGTGGCCATCTGGGCGCGATTTCATGGGTAAAGTCCTTGAGGGCGCCGCCGATATCCATTCATGCAATGCATCGCCCAACAGCCGTAACCCCTATCCTCATCCGAGTGCTCTCCATGTCCTGGCTGACCGACCTGAAATTGAAGACCAAGCTGCTCTCGGCTTTTTGCCTGTGCGCATTGATCACCGTCGTGGTGGGCGTGCTGGGGCAAAGTGGTATCGCCCGGCTGTACGATTTGTTCCAGGGCACCGTCAACAACAACATGGCCTCGATTGCCAAGATTGACTCGGTCAAAGCCAATGTCATTGCGACCAACCGCGACTTCTTTAAAGTCATCGGCCTGAGCGCACTCAAAGCCAGCCCCGACGATATCAATGCGGCGATCCAGTCGCTGAAAGAAAACCAGGCCCAGGCCGAAGCCGACTTCAAGATTTACCGGGCCACACCCCTGCAGGCCGATGAAAAAGCCGCTGGCGACGACTTCGAGCGTGACTGGGTGACCTACATCAGCGCTGCGCTTGGCGCACTGACGGTGGTGCAAAGCGGGGATCTGGACCAGGCCAGCAAATTGGCAGCCAGCAGCGTGACGCCGAGCTATCGCAAGACCATGGGCGAGCTCAAGATCATGATTGAGTCCAACGCCAGGCAAGCCAGGGAACAGGCCCAGGCCGGGGTTGAAACTGATCGCCAGGTGACGTGGACGCTGATCATCGGCTCCTTGATTGCAGTGATCTGCGCCATCACCCTTGGCCTGTTGGTGACGCGGATGATTACGCGGCCGATCTACCAGTCGGTGGCCAGCGCCACCCGAGTAGCGGGCGGCGATTTGAGTCAGGCCGTCCAGCTCGGCGGCCAGGATGAAACCGGTCAATTGCTCAAGGCATTGGCCGACATGCAGGGCAGCCTCAAGGGCACGGTCCAGCAAATCGCCAGCGCGTCTGACCAACTCGCGTCCGCGGCCGAGGAACTGACGGTGGTGACGGACGACAGCAACCGCGGGCTGATGCGTCAGAACGATGAAATTCAGCAAGCCGCGACGGCCGTCAACGAGATGACCGCCGCAGTGGAAGAAGTGGCGCGCAATGCCGCGAGCGCGTCGCAAGTGTCTGCGCAGACTTCCGAGGATGCCATCAAGGGTCAGCAACAAGTGCAGCAGGCGGTCAGCGCGATGAACACGATGACGGTGGAAATCACCGAATCGACCCAGCGTGTCGAAGCGCTGGCTGGGCAGATCCGTGACATCACCAAAGTGCTGGACGTGATCCGCGGCATCGCCGAACAGACCAACCTGCTGGCACTCAACGCGGCCATCGAAGCCGCCCGTGCCGGCGAGCAGGGTCGAGGCTTTGCGGTGGTGGCAGACGAAGTACGCGCCCTGGCCCACCGCACTCAAACCTCTACCGGCGAAATCGAATCGATGATCACCAAGGTGCGCAATGGCGCCGACGAAGCCGTGCAGGCCATGGGCAAGAGTCAGGCGATCGCCGTGCACACCCAGTCATTGGCCACCGAGGCCGGACATGCGCTGGAGCGCATCAGCGAAGGCGTCAGCCAGATGAACGAGCGCAACCTGGTGATCGCAAGCGCGGCCGAAGAGCAGGCGCAGGTCGCCCGCGAGGTGGACCGCAATCTGGTGAACATTCAGGACCTGTCGACGCAAACGGCGGCGGGCGCCAATCAGACCAGCGCATCGAGTCAGGCACTCTCGCGCCTGGCGGTGTCGTTTCATTCAATGGTCGGCAAATTCACCCTGTAAGTGGCCGGCGACTTTGCGCCAAGCCAGCCAATCGCCACCCTGAGACAAAATGGCGTATTGACTAATTCGTCGTCCGATTTGTCGAAAATGACATTTCGGGTACAATCCCCGCCCGCCGCAGGGGATGGACCTGATGACCAGGTTCTGCGGTGACTCATGTTTACCCAAGCTGCTGAATCCAATGATCGAATAAAAAGCACAGCGCCAAGGGACATGGAACACGAGGTCGACCCGTTTCACTGGCCTCATGACCCTTCCTCCTCGTTTTCCGAGAGCGAAGCCTGCCTGACGTTCGCGCCGCAACCGGCGCCCGCCAACGCAGGACGTTGCGCGACGAATGCGGCAGGCGGATAACTTTTTATCTAGTGGATGATTCGATGTTCAAGAAAACCAGCACGGCTCTGTTGGGCCTGGCGATTTCGGCAACCTTCCTGCAAGCCCATGCCGCAGAAAGCAAGAAAGTCGATGTACTGCTGATCGGCGGCGGCATCATGAGTTCGACCCTGGGCGTATGGCTCAATGAGCTGGAGCCGAGCTGGTCGATGGAAATGGTCGAGCGCCTCGACGCCGTCGCAGAAGAAAGCTCCAACGGCTGGAACAACGCCGGCACCGGTCACTCTGGCCTTGCCGAGCTGAACTACACGCCGGAAGACAAAGACGGCAAGGTCAACATCGCCAAAGCCATCGAAATCAACGAAGCCTTTCAGGTCACCCGTCAGTTCCTCTCCTGGCAGGTTCGCCAGAGCGTCCTGAAGAACCCGCCTTCGTTCATCAACACCACTCCGCACATGAGCTTCGTGTGGGGCGATGACAACATCAAATTCCTCAAGAAGCGTTACGACGCGCTGCAGACCAGCCCGCTGTTCCGCCCGATGCAGTATTCCGAAGACCCGGCGCAAATCGCCAAGTGGGTCCCGCTGATGATGGAAGGCCGCGATCCTTCGCAGAAGCTGGCGACCACCTGGACGCCGATCGGTACCGACGTCAACTGGGGTGAAGTCACCCGTCAGTACGTGTCCTACCTGCAGACCCGCCCGAACTTTGACTTGAAGCTGTCCAGCGAAGTCAACGACATCACGCGCAACGACGACGGCTCGTGGCACGTTGAATACAAGAACCTGAAAGACGGCACCACCACCGGTACCGACGCCAAGTTCCTGTTCATCGGTGCAGGCGGCGGGGCGCTGAAGCTGCTGCAGAAATCCGGCATCCCTGAAGCTCAGGAGTACGCAGGCTTCCCGGTTGGCGGCTCGTTCCTGGTGACCGAGAACCCGACCGTCGCCATGCAGCACATGGCCAAGGCCTACGGCATCGCCTCCACGGGCGCGCCGCCCATGTCGGTTCCACACCTGGACACCCGCGTGCTCGACGGCAAGCGCGTGATCCTGTTTGGCCCGTTCGCAACCTTCTCCACCAAGTTCCTGAAAGAAGGTTCGTACCTGGACCTCTTCAGCAGCATGACCACCCACAACTTCTGGCCAATGACTAAAGTGGGCATCGAACAGTACCCACTGGTGGAGTACCTCGCCGGGCAGTTGATGCTGTCTGACGACGATCGCTTCAAGGCGCTGCAGGAATACTTCCCGCATGCCAAAAAAGAAGACTGGCGCCTGTGGCAAGCCGGTCAGCGCGTGCAGATCATCAAGCGTGATGCCGACAAGGGCGGCGTGCTGAAGCTGGGCACTGAAGTCGTTTCCTCCCAGGACGGCACTATTGCCGCGCTGCTGGGCGCATCGCCAGGCGCCTCGACCGCTGCACCGATCATGCTCAACGTACTGGAAAAACTGTTCAAGACTCAGGTCGCGACGCCAGAGTGGCAAGCGAAGATCCATCAGATCGTGCCGAGCTACGGCACCAAGCTGAACGACTCACCGGCCGCGGTTCAGCAAGAGTGGAACTACACCGCCGAAGTCCTGCAACTGGGCAAACCGCCTGTGCTTGACCCAAGTGTCGGCACCAGCACTGCTGCTCCGGGCAAGCCTGCCGAGAGCAAAGCTGCCAGCGACATGGCGCTCTAATAACGCCGAACGGGTCGCATCGATGTTAATGCCGCCGTTCATTGAAGCCACGAGACTCGCGTCTCGTGGCTTTTTTATTGCCCGCTCATAGCGCCTTTGTCGACGGCTACGACCTTCTCGCCTGCCAACACGCGCATCCAGACCTCCAGTCGCCAGTTCCGAAGGAACGGCAAGCGCGTTTGCCGTGTCCACCGTGTACAACCCTTCAGGAAGAAAGGTATGGACGCTCAAAACACTGATGTATTGAGAGATATCGTTGTAGTGGCAGGTTCGCAAGGCGCGACGGAAGCGCTGCGGATCATGCTTGCACAGTTACCCGCCGATTTCCCGGCCGCGATCCTCATCGTGATCCACACCAGCCCGTCGAGTCCCGGCTATTTGGCTTCGGTACTCAATCGCTACTCCAACTTGCCCGTCGAATACGCCGAACATGGCCAGCCCGTGCTGCCAGGCCACGTCTACCTCGCCTCGGCCGACCGCCACTTGGAGGTCATGGCGCCGGGCATCATCCGCCTGAGCGATGGCCCGAAAGTGAATTTTGCCCGCCCCGCTGCCGATCAGCTTTTTATGAGTGCAGCCGAGGTGTACGGAAGCCGGGTCATCAGTCTGGTACTGTCAGGCGGTGACTCCGATGGTTCGGACGGTGCGGTGGCTGTTTTGAACGCCGGGGGGCTAAGCTTCGTACAGCGGCCCGAGGAAGCAGCGGTGCCGAGCATGCCCATTCAAGCCATGCAGAAGGGTCCTTCCAGCGTGAGTGTGGGCGTAGCGGAGTTGGCGGATACGTTATCCACAGCGGTCGGCAGCATCCGCCGCTGACGCGTTAACAGGAGGATCGAGAGAATGCCAGGAGGCGAACACCATCAGCCAGCGCCAGGCGCCTTCGATCTGCTCGACCTGGGCCCGGGACGGAACACAACGGTGTTTCGCCTCACGCTGGCCTTCATGATCCTGGTGCTGGTGACGTTCATCTCGGTTGAGGGATGGCGTGCCTGGCGCGACTACAGGCACGCCTACGACTTCGCCCGGGACTCGGTGACCAACCTGGCACGCGCCACGGCGCAGCATGCCGAAGACGCCATCAGGCAGGTTGACATCCTGACCTATACGTTGGGGGAGCGCGTTGAGGGCGACGGCCTGGCGACCATCGACGTTCCGCGCATCCACGCCATGATGGTGCAGCAATCCAGAATCATGCCCCAGCTGCATGGCCTGTTTATCTATGGTGCCGACGGTCGCTGGATCGTCACCGACAAGGACGTGACCCCGGACACGGCAAACAACGCGGACAGAGAGTATTTCAACTATCACCGCACCCACACCGATCACCGCGTTCGCATCGGTAATGTGGTCAAAAGCCGCTCCACCGACGAGCTCATCATTCCCGTGTCCCGAAGGCTCAATAACCCTGACGGCTCATTCGCCGGCGTGCTCCTGGGGACGATCAAGCTCAGTTACTTCATGGACTATTACGGCGATTTCAAGATCGATGATCGCGGGGCACTGGTCCTGGCAATGCGTAACGGAACAATTCTGGTCAGGCGCCCTTTTGTGGATTCGGTGGTAGGCCAAAGCCTGGCGGACAGTGAAGTGTTCAAGAACTATCTGCCTTATGCCAACGAGGGCGTTGCGGAAGTCAAAGCGGTTGTGGACGGTACCCACCGGCTGTACGGGTTTCGCGCGCTCTCCAGCTACCCTTTGGTGGTCGAGGCGGGGCTGTCGAGGGAATCATTCGTCGGGCCTTGGCGGCATGACCTCCTCAAATCAGGACTGGTGCTGTTGTTGCTGGTTGCGGTATTCATCGGGTTTGCCTTCATCGTGCTCAGCCAGTTGCGCAGCCGGATGGCCATGGAAAGCGAGATTCGTCTCGCCCATCAGGCAGTCAAGGACATGGCGCTGACCGATAGCCTGACGGGGTTGGGCAACCGGCGGCGTCTGGACATGGCGCTGCAGAGCGAGATCGGACGCGCGAAACGACAGCGTTATCCGCTCGCGCTGATCATGTTGGACATCGACTACTTCAAGCGCTTCAACGACCGCTACGGGCATGCGGCAGGCGACGACTGCCTGCGTCAGGTCGCCCAGGCTATCAACGGCGTGTTGAGGCGCCCTGCTGACCTTGCAGTCCGTTACGGCGGTGAGGAATTCACCGTGCTCCTGCCGGACACTGACATACGCGGCGCGGGCAGTCTTGCCGAGAACATCCTGCAGGCTATTCGAGGACTGGCTCTGGAGCACGCGGATCACCCTGAACAGTTCGTTACCGCAAGCGCCGGCGTTACGGTCAGATCACCTGCGCTTGAAGACACGACCCCGGCAGGGATGATCAAAGCCGCGGATGCCTACCTGTACTTCGCCAAAAACAACGGGCGCAACCGCTGGTACGCGGACAAGGATGTGCAGGCGGGCGCTGAAGGTAAAGTTTGAGGGAAGACGGGACTGAGGCAGCCTGTGAGGGCGAGCTGGCCAGCGGGAGCGGCGTGCGAACAAGGCGGATATGTCCCCTGCAGGAATCGAACCTGCATCTAGCCCTTAGGAGGGGCTCGTTCTATCCGTTGAACTAAGAGGACACCAAATCGGACGGCGTGCATCTTAACGACAAGGCGCTGGCTTGTCATGTCGTCATTCACAACCCGAGTGTTAGCCCTTCATCTCCGTGCATATCATCGCGCCATCGTGCAGATTGCAATGAGGCCTAGTGACATCATTGCAAAACGCAACCCTACAATCCGTGAATAGCTTTATATCCAATTGATTTATAACGAATTTACTGCGCTTTGAATTTGGCATGCAGGCTGCATTAGTATCCTGGCGAATTGCCCACTAACGCCGCCATCGCGAAGGTATCCGAGATGAACATGACGCTCTCCCTGCTCAACGCCGCCGCACTCATCGCATTGGTAGCTTTTCACTTCCAGGCTGATGGTGGCAAACCGGAGAGCGTGGCGGTTCAAGCTCAGCCTCACCACCTGATGCAGCAGGGGCCGCGCTTCGCGACGATGCCTAGCCAAAGCAGTGAGGCCATCTTGGCCCACGACAGCGAGGAATCGGTTGCAGTGCCACGGTCAGAGCGTTGGGTGTTCTGATTGCTGTTCAAAGCACGCCAGCCAGCCTTATAAGCCCAAGCAAATTTTTAGAGAGCAGCCATGTCCAAAGCAGCAATTTCCTTTTTGATTCTGGCCTTGATGGCCGTCGCTACAGATCAGTTGCTGCTTCCCTCCGCGGAAAGTCTGAGCACCTTGGCGAAAGCCGCCGCTGGCATTTTTGCGAGCCTGTTCATCGCCGCGCTCTTCGTCGGTCGCCGCATCAAATTTGATCCGGTATTGCGCCAAGCCAAGCCTTGATTCACCCCACGTCGCTCTATGGAGCGTCGTTGCCGCAGACCGCAGCGTCATTCACCGCCGGCTCCGCACTTCCGTTGCTGACTTTTTGTAAGACCCTTCGTCCTTTTCTCACCTCTCCCCTCGTATTCTTCTCACTTTCCCACTACGCTGAAGACAGATAGCCATCATGGCGCTCGTCCAGCACTTTCAGGGCTCCCGGCGTGTATGTTTGCAAACTGGGGCGCATTTCTGATGATTGGTGCTGGCTAATCGCCTTTATCTAGTTCAATATTTGTCACACATTTGACGCCAAGGATTCGACGCATTGGTGCAGGATGGCGATCCTTTATGCGGGCCGGTTGAACATTTTGGGCGAAAGACAGTCAGAGACTGACATCTCGCGGCCTAATGCAAGAACCGCCTCTTTCTTTTGAACTAATTCGGTTAAATATATGAGCCCTATGAAACAGGCCAATTATTCAAGTCGCACAGCTGACAAGTTCGTCGTTCGCCTTCCGGAAGGTATGCGCGAACGTATTGCTGACGTCGCCAAACAGCATCACCGCAGCATGAACTCGGAAATCATCGCGCGCATCGAGCAAAGCTTGCTTCAGGAAGGCGCTTTGGGCGACGAGCCAAGCCTGCGTCTGGACAGCCCGGAGCTCTCGCTGCATGAACGTGAGCTTCTGCAACGCTTCCGTCAGTTGGCCCACCGCCAACAGAATGCATTGGTTTCGCTGATCGCTCATGACACTAGCCTGGCGAACGACGAAGAATAAAGTCGGTTCATCCAGAGAATTGAAAGCCAGCGCCAAGCTGGCTTTTTTGTGTTCGAAAGGCATTGAGCCGCCGGAAAGCGCACAATAAAAAACCGCCTGAATGGGCGGTTTTATGGTTTAAAACACATGAGGCGGACGCGGTTACAAGAGAAAGAGCGTGGCCAATCCCAGGAAGATGAAGAAGCCGCCGCTGTCGGTCATGGCCGTGATCATGACACTTGCCCCCATCGCCGGGTCGCGCCCGAATCGAACGAGTGTCATCGGAATCAATACCCCCATGAACGCTGCAAGTAGCAGATTTAATGTCATCGCCGCGGTCATGACCACACCCAGTGACCAGCTGTTATAAAGCAGGTAAGCCACGATACCGATCACCCCACCCCATACCAGACCGTTGATGAGTGCCACCGCCAGCTCCTTGCGCATCAAACGGGACGTATTGCCGGTGCTCACCTGATCCAGCGCCATTGCCCGAACAATCATCGTAATGGTCTGGTTGCCGGAGTTGCCACCAATGCCTGCCACAATCGGCATCAAGGCTGCGAGCGCCACCAGCTTCTCAATGGAGCCCTCGAACAGCCCGATGACCCGGGAAGCGAGGAAGGCTGTGACCAGGTTCACCGCCAGCCAGGACCAGCGGTTACGCAATGAACGCCACACCGACGCAAAGATGTCTTCCTCTTCGCGCAAACCCGCCATATTGAGGACTTCGGTTTCGCTTTCCTCACGGATCAGATCGACCATTTCATCGATGGTCAGACGGCCAATCAGCTTGCCGTTCTTGTCGACCACCGGGGAGGAGATCAAGTCATATCGCTCGAACGCCTGCGCCGCCTCGTAACCATCGCCGTCGGGATGGAAGCTTACCGGGTCACTGGCCATCACCTCCGACACTTGCTTCTCGGGGTCATTGACCAGCAAACGCTTGATCGGCAGCACACCTTTGAGTATGCCGTCGGAGTCAACTACGAACAATTTGTCGGTATGACCCGGCAGCTCCTTCAGGCGGCGCAGATAACGCAGAACCACTTCCAGGCTGACATCCTCACGGATGGTCACCATCTCGAAGTCCATCAGCGCACCGACCTGCTCCTCGTCATACGACAGTGCCGAGCGGACCCGCTCGCGCTGCTGAGTGTCCAGCGCCTCCATCAACTCATGGACGACGTCACGCGGCAGTTCTGGTGCAAGGTCGGCGAGCTCGTCGGCGTCCATCTCCTTGGCTGCCGCAAGCAACTCGTGATCGTCCATGTCGGCGATCAGGGTTTCCCGAACGGAGTCGGACACTTCAAGGAGGATGTCACCGTCGCGCTCGGCCTTCACCAGCTGCCAGACCGTCAGGCGGTCTTCGAGGGGAAGTGCTTCGAGTATGTAGGCGACGTCGGCGGAGTGAAGATCATCGAGTTTGCGCTGCAGTTCGACGAGGTTTTGCCGATGAACGAGGTTCTCGACACGGTCCTGATGCTGGCCTTCCTGACGATGAGTCAGGTCTTCGACGATGCGCTGACGCTGCAGCAGATCGACGACCTGGGCCAGACGATCCTGCAGGCTTTCCTGCGTTTTTTTTACTTCTACTTCGGTCATAGGCGAACTCCACTCCCAGCAGTGGAACACGCCAGAAGATCAATCAGTCGATTCTTGATTGGTGAAACTTAGTGTTGAGTGACTACTGGGTAAGTCCATGGAGGTATTCCACAAGCCCCGGCGGGGCTGACGGGCGCAATCATACACCGCTTGCTGCGGGGGAAGGCTAAAAATTCAACGTGGAACAACCGGTTGCAACACAATGTTAATAACCCGCCGAGTCGCAATCCCAATGGCGTCACATCCCGTGAACAAAACCCGCTCGCCGCGATAAACACCCGTCGCTAACCTTCCTCGACGTTCGTCAAGGAGGACACTGCAATGCCAATACACCCCATGCTTTCTTTAACCGGCCTGCTGCTTTTGCTGCCGCTTGCCGCCGCAGCCACAACAGTCAATCGGTGCCACGATCAAGGCGGGAATGTGACCTTCACAACGTTGAGTTGCGGTGCGGGACAGGACACAACAGCCGTGAATATCAACCCGGCATCAGGCATGACCTTCACCCCTCCGACGACGAAAGCAGACGCACTGCATCCGCTCAGAACCAGGGAGGCGGTCGTCGTGGGGCAGCGTGATGATGGATGCGGCAATGTCTTGAACGCACAACAACGCCGCAAGGCGATCATCAATTCCAAGACACCGACGGGCATGACCAAACGAGACGTGGAGAGCTTGCTGGGCAAGCCAGACAAAATTGTCAGCCGCAACGCTGAGGTGAGGTATGTCTACAGCGAGAAGAAAGGACACAGCAGGCAAGTCATCTTCGACGAGCACGGCTGCGTAAAAGGTAAACGCTAGACAGCAAAAAGCCCGCATTTGCATGCGGGCTTTTCCTTTATGGTGCACTCGACAGGATTCGAACCTGTGACCGCTCGGTTCGTAGCCGAGTACTCTATCCAGCTGAGCTACGAGTGCAGATGGCGCTTGATAAACCAGTTCACCTCTGGCTACTGCGTTTTACTTCCGGAAGTGAGTGGTGCTTCCGAAGACCTGTTGAAGCCAGGCTCTTTCTAACTTAAGACAGTCACTTGTATCACTACAAGCAACGCTTAAATGGTGCACTCGACAGGATTCGAACCTGTGACCGCTCGGTTCGTAGCCGAGTACTCTATCCAGCTGAGCTACGAGTGCATTTGTTGCCGCGCATTATAGGCCGTCAAATCTCTTGGTCAAGCACTTTTTCTAGTAAATTCAACAACTTACCGATCAAGCAAGATTACAACGTACTAAGCAAATAATGGCGGAGAACGGGGGATTCGAACCCCCGACACCCTTTTGAGGTGTACTCCCTTAGCAGGGGAGCGCCTTCGGCCACTCGGCCAGCTCTCCGCAACACGGGGCGTATAATAACCACCCTTTTCCCCGTTTGCAAACCAAAAATTCAATAAAAATTAATGGCTTGGTTCTTCGTCCTTCTCCTTCTTTATACGCAGGTAAATCTCTTCACGGTGAACAGCCACTTCCTTGGGCGCGTTAACCCCGAGGCGTACTTGATTACCTTTGACACCGAGCACGGTCACGGTGATTTCGCCGTCACCAATGATCAGACTTTCCGCGCAACGGCGCGTCAGAATCAGCATACCTATCTCCTTACGGCTTGCATTCGAGGGACTACAGTCTGCACAACAAACGGCACAGGCCCGAGCCGCAAGCGACGCAGGTCCATACCTGTGTATCGACCAGCGCCGGAAAAAGAACAGCTTCTCTCGCACTTCGACCAGGCGAGGACGCGGTCATGACCGCGCCTTTCGCCGGGGCTTACTCGCCCTGACGCGGGGCGTCGAGCTCGAACGCCGTATGCAGTGCGCGCACCGCCAGTTCCAGGTACTTCTCTTCGATCACCACCGACACCTTGATCTCGGAAGTAGAAATCATCTGGATGTTGATGCTTTCCTTGGCCAGCGCTTCGAACATGCGACTGGCCACACCGGCATGGGAACGCATGCCGACACCCACGATGGAGACCTTGGCGATCTTGGTATCGCCAATCACTTCACGCGCACCAATTTCATTCGCGGTGTTCTGCAATACCTGAAGTGCAGCCTGGTAATCATTGCGATGCACGGTGAAGGTGAAATCGGTGGTGTTATCGTGCGAAACGTTCTGCACGATCATGTCGACTTCAATGTTCGCACCGCTGATCGGGCCCAGAATCTTGAACGCAACGCCCGGGGTATCTGGCACGCCACGGATGGTCAGCTTGGCTTCGTCGCGATTGAAGGCGATGCCCGAAATGATCGGCTGTTCCATGGATTCCTCTTCATCAATGGTAATGAGGGTACCTGGACCCTCCTTGAAGCTGTGCAGTACGCGCAGCGGGACGTTGTACTTGCCGGCGAATTCCACCGCGCGGATTTGCAGGACCTTGGAGCCCAGGCTCGCCATTTCCAGCATTTCTTCGAATGTGATCTTGTCCAGACGCTGGGCCTGAGACACCACACGCGGGTCCGTCGTGTAGACGCCGTCGACGTCGGTGTATATCTGGCATTCGTCGGCTTTCAGCGCGGCTGCAAGCGCGACACCCGTGGTGTCAGAGCCGCCACGGCCGAGAGTCGTGATGTTGCCGTCTTCGTCAACGCCCTGGAATCCGGCGACCACCACAACCCGGCCGGCCTTCAGGTCGGTGCGAATTTTCTGGTCGTCGATCTGCAGGATGCGCGCCTTGTTGTGAGCGCTGTCGGTCAGGATGCGAACCTGATTCCCGGTGTACGACACTGCCGGAACACCACGCTTGATCAGCGCCATGGCCAGCAGCGCAATGGTGACCTGCTCGCCGGTGGAAACAATTACGTCCAGCTCGCGCGGCACCGGCTGATCACTGATCTGCCGGGCCAGTTCGATCAGGCGATTGGTTTCGCCGCTCATGGCCGACAGCACGACCACCAGATCATCGCCCGCATCACGGAATTTCTTGACCTTGTCGGCCACCTGTTCGATACGCTCTACCGAGCCTACCGAGGTGCCGCCAAACTTTTGTACGATTAGAGCCATCTCAAAGCCGCCTCAGCCCATGAAGGGCGCCCGTTATCATTCAAACCGCGAAGCGCCGGAGCCCGAACGACGGACCCCGGGTGGGTCGACTTAAATACCTTGTTCGGCGAACGGAACAGCCAGTGCCAGCGCTGCTTCGAGTCCGGCAGCATCAACACCGCCGCCTTGCGCCATGTCAGGGCGACCGCCGCCTTTACCGCCAACAGCGGCAGCTGCCTGCTTCATCAAATCACCGGCTTTGAGTTGGCCAGTCAGGTCTTTGGTGACGCCTGCCACCAGCACGACCTTGTCTTCATGCACCCCGCCGAGCAGGATCACTGCGCGGCCGAGCTTGTTTTTCAATTGATCAACCAGCGCCAGCAGCGCCTTGCCATCCTGACCGTCGAGACGGGCAGCAAGCACCTTCACGCCTTTGACATCGACAGCCGAACCCGACAGGTCGTCGCCCGCAGCGCTGGCCGCTTTGGCCTGTAGCTGTTCGAGTTGTTTTTCCAGCAGACGATTTCGCTCCAGGACTGCCGACAGCTTGTCCAGAACGTTGTCGCGGTTGCCTTTGACCAGGTTCGCGGCTTCCTTCAGTTGCTCTTCAGCCGCGTTGAGGTATTCCAGCGCCACGGCGCCAGTGACTGCTTCGATACGGCGCACGCCTGCGGCCACGCCGCTTTCGCTGACGATTTTAAACAGCGCGATGTCGCCGGTGCGGTTGGCGTGGATGCCGCCGCACAGCTCGACCGAGAAACCGCCGCCCATGCTCAGCACGCGAACGCTGTCGCCGTACTTCTCGCCGAACAGCGCCATGGCGCCCTTCTTCTTGGCGGTCTCGATGTCGGTTTCTTCGGTCTCGACGGCGGTGTTCTTGCGCACTTCGGCATTGACGATGTCTTCAAGCGCCTTGATCTGATCGGGCTTGATGGCCTCGAAGTGGCTGAAGTCGAAACGCAGGCGCTGACTGTCGACCAGCGAGCCTTTCTGCTGGACGTGGTCGCCCAGCACCTGGCGCAGCGCGGCGTGCAGCAAGTGCGTGGCGGAGTGGTTCAGCGAAGTGGCCTGACGAACTTCGGCCGCGACTTCGGTGCTGACGGTGGTGCCGACTTTCAGGCTGCCCGACACTTGAACACCGTGGTGCAGGAACGCGCCGCCGGTCTTGGTGGTGTCGCTCACGTCGAAGCGTACGTCGCCACCGGCAGTCAGGTAACCGCTGTCGCCGATCTGGCCGCCCGATTCTGCGTAGAACGGGGTCTGGTCGAGGATGACGACGCCGTCCTCGCCTTCACTTAGCTGCTCGACCGCGATGCCGTCTTTGTAGAGCGCGACGACCTTGGCCTCACCTGCGGTGGCCTTGTAGCCGGTGAACTGCGTGGCCACATCAACCTTCACCAGGCTGTTGTAGTCCATGCCGAAGGAACTGGCAGAACGCGCGCGCTCACGCTGGGCGTCCATTTCACGTTCGAAACCGGCCTCGTCGAGGGTCAGGTTGCGCTCGCGGGCGATATCGCCGGTCAGGTCCATCGGGAAACCGTAGGTGTCGTACAGCTTGAACACCACGTCGCCGGGGACGATGGTGCCTTTGAGCTCGGCGAGGTCCTGCTCCAGAATCTTCAAGCCCTGCTCCAGGGTCTTGGCGAACTGCTCTTCTTCGGCCTTCAATACGCGCTCGATGTGCGCCTGCTGGTTCTTGAGCTCAGGGAACGCTTCGCCCATTTCGGCGACCAGTGCCGCGACGATCTGGTAGAAGAAGCTGCCCTTGGCGCCCAGCTTGTTGCCGTGACGGCAGGCGCGGCGAATGATGCGGCGCAGCACGTAACCACGGCCTTCGTTGGACGGCAACACACCGTCGGCAATCAGGAAGCCGCACGAACGGATGTGGTCGGCGACGACTTTCAGGGACGCCTGATTGTCGTTGCTGCAACCGATGGCGTTGGCAGCAGCGGCCAGCAGGCTCTGGAACAGGTCGATTTCGTAGTTGGAATTGACGTGTTGCAGCACGGCGCTCACGCGCTCAAGGCCCATGCCGGTATCAACCGATGGCGCTGGCAACGGGTGCAGAACGCCATCGGCCGTGCGGTTGAACTGCATGAAGACGTTGTTCCATATCTCGATGTAACGGTCACCGTCCTCTTCCGGCGAACCTGGCGGGCCACCCCAGATGTCAGCGCCGTGGTCGTAGAAAATCTCGGTGCAAGGGCCGCACGGGCCAGTGTCGCCCATGGTCCAGAAATTGTCGGAGGCGTATGGCGCGCCCTTGTTGTCACCGATGCGCACCATGCGCTCGGCCGGCACGCCGATTTCCCTGGTCCAGATGTCGTACGCTTCGTCATCCGACGCGTATACCGTGACCCAGAGTTTTTCCTTGGGCAGGTTCAGCACGCCGGTGAGGAAGGTCCAGGCGTAAGTAATGGCGTCGCGCTTGAAATAATCACCGAAACTGAAGTTACCCAGCATCTCGAAGAAGGTGTGGTGACGCGCGGTATAGCCGACGTTTTCCAGGTCGTTGTGCTTGCCTCCGGCCCGGACGCACTTCTGGCTGCTGACGGCGCGGGTGTAGGCCCGCTTTTCCTGGCCGAGGAAGCAATCCTTGAACTGGTTCATGCCTGCGTTGGTGAACAGCAGGGTCGGGTCGTTACCCGGAATCAAGGAGCTGGAGGCGACTCGGGTGTGGCCTTGCTCTTCGAAGAAGCGAAGGAAGGCTTCACGGATTTCTGCGCTTTTCATAGGTTCTTCCACGGAAACTTCGGCCTGGCACATGCATAGCGTCATTCGACGCAGCGACGGCAAAGGGCCGCATTATATAGGCGTTGTACGCTCGGTACAGCGTGTTATTCGATAGAAACCGGCAATCGGGCTGATGGCACCATCAGCGAACGCCGAATTCGGCAAACGCCGAGACCACTTGATCCAGATGCGCACTCGTCACATCCATATGAGTGACCATGCGCAGGCGCGGCGCGGCGCTCAGGACAATCCCCCGCTCCGCACACAGTGCCTTGAGGGATTGAGCGCGATCGCCAAGTTGCACATAAACCATATTGGTCTGCACCGGTTCGACGTCGAAGCCAAGCTCCGCAAGGGCCTGACCGAGGGCTGCCGCATTGGCATGGTCCTCGGCCAG
This sequence comes from Pseudomonas sp. ME-P-057, assembly GCF_030208975.1. Taxonomy (NCBI): domain Bacteria; kingdom Pseudomonadati; phylum Pseudomonadota; class Gammaproteobacteria; order Pseudomonadales; family Pseudomonadaceae; genus Pseudomonas; species Pseudomonas sp. ME-P-057. The sequence goes on along the minus strand of NZ_JARVSX010000020.1, from coordinate 16,292 downwards.
ACGCTGGACTTGATGCTCAAGTGCGTAAAGACCCGCCGCGGCCAGCAAGCCCGCCTGCCGCATGCCACCGCCGACCATCTTGCGCAAGCGTCGGGCCTTGCCGATGAACGCGTCTGACCCGCACAGCACTGAACCGACCGGCGCGCCGAGCCCCTTTGAGAGGCACACGGAAACGGAATCAAAATGGCTGGTGATCTCACGCGCGTCGACGCCCAGTTTGACCGAGGCGTTGTACAGACGAGCGCCATCGAGGTGCAGGCTCAAGCCTTTCTCGCGGGTGAATGCCCGTGCCGACGCGAGGTATTCAAGCGGCAGGACCTTGCCGTGCATGGTGTTTTCAAGGGCCAGCAATCGGGTGCGGGCGAAATGAAAGTCGTCCGCCTTGATGGCGGCGGCGACCTGCTCCAGATCAAGGGACCCGTCCGCCTGGTTGTCGAGCGGCTGAGGCTGAATCGAGCCCAGCACGGCCGCGCCGCCACCCTCGTATTTGTAGGTATGGGCCTGCTGGCCAACGATGTACTCGTCGCCGCGCTCGCAATGGGCCATCAGACCAAGCAGGTTGCTCATGGTCCCGGTGGGCACGAACAGCGCGGCGGCGAAACCGAGATGCTCCGCGAGCCAGGACTCCAGCCGATTCACCGTTGGATCCTCGCGATACACGTCGTCGCCCAGAGGCGCGCTTGCCATGGCGTCACGCATGCCGGCCGAGGGTTGGGTCACGGTGTCACTGCGCAGATCGATAACCGCCACGATGAAAGCTCCCATGCAAAAAGGGTCAAGCCTCTGTTCTAAGGCCCGGGGCAACGATAATCAAGGCTTGGGGGCGCAATGCCAAGCCGCCTTAGAAGAAAAGCTGATGAAACCCATCAAAAAGGCTCCAAGCGAATCACGGAAATCTATGTTACAAACTGCACGCCGACGGAGATTGCCGTCGGCAACGTTCTCAGGGCGGGGTGCGATTCCCCACCGGCGGTAATGGCGCGCAATGCGTCTAGCCCGCGAGCGCTTGCAGCGACTTCAGCGTCGATGCAAGGACAGCAGACCCGGTGTGATTCCGGGGCCGACGGTCATAGTCCGGATGAAGAGAGAACGGGACTGGCACAACAGGATCGTATCGAGACGGGCCGGGCGCATGGCGTCGGGCACACGTTCGAGCGTACCCTGGCATCCCATTCGATCCAAACGCCCTGTTTTTTTCATTAAACAGGAGTCAGAACACATGCAACCTACCGCCATTCACGCTCACGAGCGCGTCGCTTTCATTCAAGCCGGCTGGCACAAGGAAATCGTCGATCAGGCGCGCAAGGGCTTCGTCGCCGAAATGGCTCAGCACGGCTATGCCGAAACCGATATCGATTTTTTTGAAGTCGGCGGCGCCTTTGAAATCCCCCTCCATGCGAAGTTGCTGGCCAAGTCAGGCCGTTACGGCGGCGTTGTGGCCGCAGGCCTGGTCGTCGACGGCGGGATCTATCGCCACGAGTTCGTCGCGCAGTCGGTGATCAGCGCGCTGATGCAGGTCCAGCTGGAAACTGAGGTGCCGGTGTTCTCAGTTGTGCTGACGCCGCATCACTTCCATGCCGGTGAAGAGCATCAGAAGTTCTTCTTCGATCATTTCGTACACAAGGGTCAGGAAGCAGCAAAAACCTGCGCCGACACGCTGACCAAATTGCGCGCGGTGCGTCGGGTCGGTGAGGTGCAGAAGGCGGCGGGTTGATTCCGCAGCTTTACCGTGCACACGGTGTAAACCTGTAGGGGCCGGCTTGCTGGCGAATAGGGCGGACAGCCAGCGATATCTCGGCTGGCACGACAGGTTCGCCAGCAAGCCGGCTCCTACAGAGGTCGGCGGTCGTCAGCGATGGTCGTCGGTCGTCAGCGGTGGCCGTCGGTCGTCACCGGTGGTTAGCGGTGGCCGGCGGTAGTCGGACTGCGTAGGGTCCCTGCCCCAGCTTTGCCGTGCACACGGTGTAAACCTGTAGGAGCCGGCTTGCTGGCGAATGGAGCGGACAGCCAGCGATATGTCGGCTGGCACGACAGGTTCGCCAGCAAGCCGGCTCCTACAGAGGTCGGCGGTCGTCAGCGGTGGCCGGAATGCCTAGTTTCGCCAGCAAGCCGGCTGCACTAAACCAGCGTCTCGTCTGTCGCCGGCACGATCAATATCCCGGCCCGCAGGCCGTTTTTGACTTTCGGGTTGGGGAAGATTATCCGGGCGCCCTCTTCTTCTATCACCCAGCGTGAGTCGGCGAGATCTTCGGCGAGCACGTAGCCTTTTTCGAGCTCAGTGAAGTTCTCGATGTCCACCGGCAAATGCAGATGGAAGGCATCGCTGTGCTTGATGATTTCACGGGCGACGCTGAACAACTGCAATCCGTCCAGCCCAACACCGTCATCGATTTCATTGCCGGTAATCAACCGCTCCAGGCAGGCCTGCAGTTTTTGCAGATTGACCTGCTGGTTGTGCCCGAAGGGGCGCGCCTTGCCCAGCTCCAGCGTGAAGGCTTCGGCATCCAGCTTGTCGTAGGTGTACGCACTGAAGACGATGGATGACTTGTTCTGCAACAACACCGCTTCCATGCCCGCTGCTCGCAGCCGCGCGAGCTCGCGTCGGGAATGCGCGCGGCCCTCCTTCCACGGGTACAGGGCGAACTGCTCGATTTTCGAGCCGCGAATCGCAGTGTGCAGGTCGTAGTGCAAACGGTAACGGCCCGCGATGCTGAAGAAGCTCGCCGCCAGGCGTTCGAGCTCGCAGGCACGCAGCGCTTCGCTGCCCCCGCTGTGCTCGTGACGGCCGTTGAACAGGCGATTAACGTCTTGCTCGACGTAACGCTCTCCACGGCGCATCGCTTCAGGGTTGCCGAAAAGAAACAGAATACGCGCCCGCGGCTTGAGTTCACCCCGGGCAATGGCGTGAATCAGCGCATCGAGCAACTCGATCGGCGCAGTTTCATTGCCATGGATGCCGGCGGACAGCAGCAGGTCAGTGCCGTTGTCGCGCGCCTCGGGGGGCCTGACTTCAAGCGCCCCTTCAGCCAGCCAGCGCAGACGCACGCCGTCGACGGTCAGCTGAGTCTTTTCCGCAGGTTCGCGACCCGCGAGTGTCAGTTCAAGCAATTTGCCGAGGGCGAGCATGGGACGGTCCTGTGCGGGCTTAGTCGTGGTTGCAATCGGGGCCGTGCACATGGCCGTCTTCATCGTCGCCGCTCATGTCAGCCGGTTCCATTTCCAGCTGCAGGCTGACCAGGTTGGTGGCCAGTGGGCGCAGCAGCAGGTTGGCGTACTCGGCGTCGCCTTCTTCCACATCAACGCCAATCAGCAGTTGGCCGCGGCCGTCCTGCTGAATCCAGACTTCCTTGCCCTGCCAGATAACGGCAAAACGAGTGCAGGACGTTTCCAGCTGAGTACCGTCGGTGTCTTCAAGGATCAAACGCAGCGCGTCGGTCATGGCAAAACTCTCTCTCTTCAAAAGCAAAAACATCGTCGCCATGCGCCGCTCGGGCACATGGCTCACGGATGGGGTGGATCAATCGATCTGGAAAGGATAGACCGCGCCCAGCTTCAGGTGCTGAGTCAGCTCATCCAGAGCGTTACGGCACTCCGTCAGCAGTTGCGGGTCGGCCAGATCACTGTCGCTCATGCGATCACGATAATGCTTGTAGACCCACTGCCTCAGCGTCTCGTACAACGGTGGGGTCATGATAACGCCCGGATTGACCGCGGCCAGTTCGGTCTCGTTCAGCGCCACCCGCAGACGCAGGCAGGCAGGGCCACCGCCGTTCTGCATGCTTTGCTTGAGATCGAAAACCTTGACCTCGCGGATCGGGCTGTCATCGGCCAACAGGCGTTGCAGGTAGTTCCACACGCGTTCGTTGCTGCGGCACTCTTCCGGCACGATCAGCAGCATCGAGCCGTCGGCGCGGGACAACAACTGGCTGTTGAACAGGTACGAGCGCACCGCGTCTTCCACGCCGACTTCACTGCGCGGCACGCAAATGGCCTGGAAGCGCCCGCCCCGGCGACCGAGCTTGTCATTCAGCTCGGCCAGCATCGGCTCGGTGTTGAGAAACGCGTCCTCGTGATAGAAGAGCACTTCGCCGTTGCCGACCGAGATCACGTCGTTATGGAACACGCCTTGATCGATCACCGCCGGATTCTGCTGGGCGAAAACCACGCCCTCTGCGTTTAGGCCATGCAGGCGAGCCACCGCCTGGGAAGCTTCGAGGGTCTGTCGCGCCGGGTACTTCTGCGGTGCGGGGAAGCGGCTGTCGAACGCCGCTCGGCCGAATACAAAAAACTCGATGCCGGCCTCGCCGTAATTGCGGCAGAAACGTGTGTGGTTGGCCGCGCCCTCGTCGCCAAACTGGGCAACGGCAGGCAACGCTGCGTGGTGCGCGAAATGCTGCTGATCGGCGAACATTGCGCCCAATACGCGGCTGGTGGTCGGGTGTTCGATGCTGCGGTGGTATTTGCAGTTGAGGTTGGCGGCAGTGAAATGCACGCGGCCATCGGCGGTATCGGCGCTCGGGCTGACCGTGGCGGCGTTGGCCACCCACATGCTGGATGCAGAGCAACTGGCGGCGAGTAGCGGCATGGATTCTTTTGCAGCGCGTTGGATGACTTGCGCGTCGCTGCCGCTGAAGCCAAGTCGGCGCAGACCCGCCACGTCGGGCCGCTCCTGCGGCGCCAGCACGCCCTGGGCAAATCCCATCTCCATCAGGGCTTTCATTTTGGCCAGGCCCTGCAGCGCAGCCTCGCGCGGATTGGAGGCTTGCTGGCAGTTGTTCTGGGACGCGACATTGCCGAAGGACAGCCCACCGTAGTTGTGGGTCGGGCCCACTAGACCGTCAAAGTTGACTTCGCAGGATTTCATCGGTGAGGCTCCGTGGATCTGAATTTTTTATAAACATCAAAAGTCGCGTGGCCAGCTGCAATCACCGCCATAACACTTCACCTGTAAACGCCGGTCACCTGTAGGAGCCGGCTTGCTGGCGCAGGGTTTGACCTGACACATTCATGTCGAATGACCCAACGCTTTCGCCAGCAAGCCGGCTCCTACAGTCCGCGTTCGCTACCACGCCGGCAAGCCGGCTCCTACAGTCCGCGTTCGCTACCACGCCAGCAAGCCGGTTCCTAAAGTCCGTGTTCGCTGCTACACCCGCTGGGCGGCTGCGCAGGATGCAGACTCACTTCAGGGTGATGCCAGGCGTCAGGCTGGCAGGCAGTGACAGGCTCTCAGTCTCAAGCGATGCCACCGGGTACGCGCAGTAGTCAGCCGCGTAATAAGCGCTGGCGCGATGATTACCCGAAGCGCCTACGCCACCAAAGGGTGCGGTACTCGCCGCGCCGGTCAACTGCTTGTTCCAGTTGACGATGCCGGCCCGGCTCTGCAGCCAGAACTGCTGGTAACGCGCCTGCGAGTCTGACAACAGGCCCGCCGCCAAGCCGTACTGAGTGGCATTGGCCTCTTCGATGGCAGCGTCGAAGTCAGCGTAGCGAATGACCTGCAGGAGTGGGCCGAACAGTTCTTCATCGGCACGATCGGCCACGTCACTGACGTCGATAATGCCCGGCGTGAGCAGCGCCGAATGCGCGTCGGGCTGGGTCATTTCGAGCAATGCTATCGCGCCGTTGGCCAGCATCAGCTCCTGAGCATCCAGCAGCGCACGCGCGGCGCCGAGGGAAATCACCGAGCCCATGAAAGGCGCAGGCTGTTGATCGAACGCGCCGACCTGAATGGTCGATGTGACCTCCACCAGCCTCGCCAGAAACGCGTCGCCCCAGTCACCCTCGGGCACCAGCAGGCGACGGGCGCACGTGCAACGCTGCCCGGCGGAGATGAACGCGGACTGGATCACGGTGTACACCGCCGCATCGACATCGGCGACTTGATCGACCACCAGCGGGTTGTTGCCTCCCATCTCCAGCGCGAGGATCTTGTCCGGTCGACCGGCGAACTGTTGGTGCAGGGCATTGCCGGTGCGACTGGAACCCGTGAAAAACAGACCGTCGATGCCCGAATGACCCGCCAGGGCAACGCCGGTATCGCGTGCGCCCTGCAGCAGGTTGAGCACGCCCGCAGGCAGCCCGGCTTCGATCCAGCACTGCACGGTGAGTTCGGCAACCTTGGGGGTCAGCTCACTGGGCTTGAACACCACGGCGTTGCCCGCCAGCAGGGCTGGCACGATGTGGCCATTCGGCAGATGCCCCGGGAAATTGTACGGCCCGAAGACCGCCACCACGCCGTGGGGCTTATGCCGCAGGACAGCGGTGGCATCACCCAGGGGGCCGCTCTTCTCGCCGGTCCGCTCGCGATAGCTCTGGATGGAAATCGCCACCTTGTTGGCCATGCTCGTCACTTCTGTCGCCGACTCCCACAGCGGCTTGCCGGTTTCCTCACCAATGCATCGGGCGATTTCGTCGGCACGGCTCTTCAGTGCAGCAGCGAACGCTTCAAGCACGGCAATGCGCTCATCCAGCGAACGTGTTGCCCAGGCCGGGAACGCCTGACGGGCAGATTTGACCGCTGCGTCGACCTGCGCGGCAGTCGCAGCGCTACCGGACCAGATCACCTGCTGGGTCACCGGATCCAGGGATTCAAATGCATCGCCCTGCCCGTCCTGCCAGGCGCCGGCGATATATAAAGTGTTCATCAAATACTCTCCCGAGCGGGCGACAGTGGCACCGCTCGCACCTGATCACCGGCGCTGAGGCGCAGGCGCCTGGCGGTTTGCGGATCGACCACCAGGGTGCCGGCGGCAAAACGCGCGGGAGCTGCCGTGACGCGGCAGTCTTCGCGCTTGCGGTTATGGATAAGGAAGGGCGTCGCGTCGTCGCCCGGTGTGCCGACAGCCAGCACCAGTGCCTGGCTGTCGCGCACTGCGCGGATCTTGCTGGTCTCGCACTCAATGGCTGGCCCGGCGTCGAAGATATCGACGTAGCCCTGATAGCTGAAGCCCTCGGCCTTGAGCATGGTCAGGGCCGGTTCGGTGCTGACGTGTACGCGGCCGATGACCTCGCGCGCCGCCTCCGAGAGGAAGCAGCTGTACAGAGGAAACTTGGGCATCAGTTCGGCGATGAAGGCACGGTTGCCGACCCCGGTGAGGTAATCGGCCTGACTGAACTCCATTTTGAAAAAGTGCCGGCCCAGGCTTTCCCAGAATGGCGAATGGCCCTGCTCGTCAGAGATGCCGCGCATTTCAGCGATGATTTTTTTGCCGAACAGGTCAGGGAATTCCGCGATGAACAACATCCGCGCCTTGGACAGCAGGCGACCGTTGAGACCATTGCGGTAGTCAGCGTGAAGAAACAGCGAGCACAACTCGGAGTTGCCGGTGAGGTCGTTGGCCAGAAACAGCGTCGGGATCTCGCGGTAGATATTCAGCTCTTGAGAAGCGCTGACCGTCAGGCCGACCCGGTAGTTGTACCAGGGCTCACGTAGCCCCACCGCGCCGGCGACCGCCGAAATACCGACCACTTTTTCGTCGTCATCTTCGAGTACGAACAGGTAATCGGCGTCGCCCCGCCCGGCTTCGCCGCGGAAGGTTTTTTCGGCCCAACCGACCCGGTGCGCCAGACGCTCTTCATTGGCCGGCAGCGTGGTCAGGCCAGCGCCGGTGCTGCGCGCCAGCTCGATCAACGCCGGAAGGTCACTGTTGCGTACGGGACGAACGATCATGCTTTCTCCTCAAGCCGGGATGATGCCACCACCGGCGAACTCGCTAACCTGCTTTACGGCGTGGGCCCGCCATTGCAGCGCCCGTCACCGTCGACTCATCTGGCCCGGTCGTCAGACCGCAACAATGCGCACGCTGGCGCCTTCACCGACTCCCAGCGCTTCAGCAGCTGCAAGGCTCAGGGCGACGGGCTTGCCCGGCACCCAGTCGAGCTCCAGCATCACTGCACGGTAGTCTTGCAACTGCCCGTTCGACACCAGATAAGGCCGGCCACCCTTGACGGCGTCGCCAGTGCTCACGGTGTCGACCTTGACCGGCACGACGCGGCTGTTGGCAATCGAGCGAATGCCGGAGACACGGGCGTGCAACGTCGGGCCGCCGTCAAAGATGTCGATGTAGTGATCGGTTTCGAAGCCCTCGCGCATGAGGATGTCGAAAGTGATCTGCGCGCGCGGATGGACCTGACCCATGGCCTCCTGAGCGGCGTCAGGCAGCAGGGGCACGTAGATCGGATAATGGGGCATCAGTTCGGCGAGGAACGTCCGGCTTTTCAGCCCGCACAGCCGCTCGGCTTCGGCGTAGTTGATGTCGAAGAAGTTGCGGCCGATGGCGTCCCAGAACGGCGAGTCGCCGTTGTCGTCGCTGTAGCCGACGATCTCGGTGACGACCGAGTCAGCGAAGCGCTCCGGGTGGCTGGCGACGAACAACAGACGTGCGCGCGAGTTGAGTTCCGACCACAGTGTGCCCACCAGTTCAGGCAGCACGTAGAAGCTGGTCAGCAGGCTGTTGCCCGTAAGGTCATGGCACTGAGAAAGCACGTGGATCTTGTTGTGGATCTTCAGCTCGCGGGAGGCATGCACGAAGGTTTCGTTGCGAAAGCTGTAAAACGGCTCGGAATAGCCCGCCGACGCAACGATCCCGGAGCAGCCTACAAGACGCCCGGATTCGGTGTCTTCGAGCACGAAGAAGTAAGTCTCCTCGCCGTTGAAGCTCACTTCTGCAGCGAAGGAAGCCTCGGACGCCGCAATCTTGTCACTCAGACGTCCAGCGTCATCCGGCAGGGACGTGACACCAATCGGGCTGTCTGCAGCGAGTCGTTGGACCTCGCTCAGATCGGCCATTTGCGCGGGGCGCATCACCAGCATGGTGTCACTCCTTGGAAAAAAATCGGGCCGGTTAAACGGCGAAAGATAAAAAATGCTGCGTGTCTACGATCTGTAGGAGCCGGCCTGCTGGCGAGGCGTCGGGACAATCGACCATGACGTCGCCGACGCAACGCGTCCGCCAGCGAGCCGGCCCCTACCGATTTAAAGCGATTTCACGCGCCAGTGAGCTGGGCAACCGCGCGTTCAAAGCGATTCAGGCCTTCTTCAATATCGGCGTCTTCAACCACCAGACTTGGCGCGAAGCGCACCACGTCGGGACCGGCTTGCAACACCATCACACCCGCCTGCTCGGCAGCGTTGAAAAAGTCCTTGGCCTTGCCTTTCCAGGCGTCCGTCAGCACGCAACCAATCAACAGACCCATGCCACGCACTTGGGTGAATACGCCGTATTGCTGGCCGATCTTCTCCAGACGGGCCTTGAACAGCTCATGTTTGGCTTTCACACCCGCCAGCACTTCAGGGGTGTTGACCACGTCGATGACCGCCTCGCCCACCGCGCACGCCAGCGGGTTACCGCCGTAAGTGGTGCCATGAACGCCAACGGCCAGATGCTTGGCCAGTTTTTCAGTGGTCAGCATGGCCGCCATCGGGAAGCCGCCGCCGATGCTCTTGGCGCTGGAGAGGATGTCCGGTGTCACGCCGTAATGCATGTAGGCGAACAGATGGCCGCTGCGGCCCATGCCGCTTTGCACTTCGTCGAACACCAGCAGCGCGTTGTGCTCGTCACACAGCTTGCGCGCACCTTGCAGGTATTCCAGCTCGGCAGGCAATACGCCGCCCTCGCCCTGGATTGGCTCCAGCACCACGGCGCAGGTCTTGTCCGAGACGGCGGCTTTCAGCGCATCGAGGTCATTGAACGGGACGTGAGTGATACCGGTGATTTTTGGACCGAAGCCATCGGAGTACTTCGGCTGACCGCCGACGCTCACGGTGAACAGCGTGCGGCCATGGAAGCTGTTCAGGGCAGCGACGATTTCATACTTGTCCGGGCCGTACAGGTCATGGGCCACGCGACGCGCCAGCTTGAAGGCAGCTTCGTTGGCTTCAGCGCCGGAGTTACAGAAGAACACGCGGTCGGCGAACGTGGCATCGACCAGTTTTTTGGCGAAGCGCAGTGCCGGCTCATTGGTGAATACGTTGGAGACATGCCACAGCTTGTTGGCCTGCTCGGTCAGCGCGCCGACCAGCGCCGGGTGTGCGTGGCCCAGCACGTTGACTGCGATGCCGCCGGAGAAATCGATCAATTCACGGCCCGACTGGTCCCAGACACGAGAGCCCTGCCCACGGACAGGAATGAACGCTGCCGGGGCATAGTTGGGAACCATTACCTGGTCGAAATCGGCACGTTGCACCGGTACTTGCTCAACGGACATCGGAGTCTCCTGAAGAGGAACGCCTGCCTGGAACTGGCGAGCGATGGAAGGATTGTAAGGACTGATTCGGGCCGGGCCTTGCCGCCAAGCGACAACTTCTTATAGCGCCAAACCGGGTTTTTCCGGAGTTTTCGGCAATGCGACAAATTGCGTCGCAATGGCGCAGTTTAAACGTTGGCGCGTGGCTGTAGCAGTGCTGCGATGCAACAGGACCGACGCACGTCTCAACCGCGCTCGGCGGGCACCGATGACAATTCGAACGGGCTGCTGCTGCGGCGCTGATTGCGGTCCTCGCGTGGGGTTGCACCGAAGAAATTGCGGTAGGCGCTGGAGAAATGCGGCCCCGAAGAGAACCCACATGACAAGCCGATCTGGATGATCGATTTGCTGGTCTGCATCAGCATCTGCCGCGCCTTGTTCAGGCGCAGCTCCAGGTAATACTGGCTGGGCACGCGGTTGAGGTACTGCTTGAAGATGCGCTCCAGCTGGCGTCGGGACACGCACACGTGCTGAGCGATTTCATCAGTGGTCAGCGGCTCTTCGATGTTGGCTTCCATCAACAGCACGGCCTGGGTCAGCTTCGGGTGGCTGGAACCCAGACGGTTCTGCAACGGAATGCGCTGGCGCTCGCCGCCTTCGCGGATGCGCTCGACCACCAGTTCCTCGGACACGGCGCCGGCCAGTTCGGCGCCATGGTCCCGCGCCAGCACCGCCAGCAACAAGTCCAGAACCGACATCCCGCCGCACGCCGTCAAGCGGTCGCGATCCCAGTCGAACAAATGACTGGTGGCAATGACTTTGGGAAAGCGTTCAGCGAAGTCGTCCTGCCAGCGCCAATGCACTGCGGCCCGGTAGCCATCCAGCAGGCCCAATTGGGCCAGTGGATAGACGCCCGCCGACAGCCCGCCGATGACACAGCCGGCGCGGACCAGCTGTTTGAGCGAACCGCCCAGCGCAGACGACATGGGCGCAGGGGGCTCGTCAGCCAGTAGAAACAGCTTCTGAAACCCTTCCAGACGACCGATCCACGGCTCGCCCGGCAACTGCCAACCTGTGCAGTCAACGGGGGGCTCGGCCTGCAGGAACGACAGTTCGTAAACCACTTCGGGGTGAACGCGCTGAGCAACACGCAGGGCTTCCTCCGCCAGCGCCAGGGTCAAGGCTTTGGTGCCGGGCCAGATGAGAAATCCGATTCGATGGGCAGTCATGGCGTGCAATCCGAAACGTGTCGCTAAAAGGAGTCGCACGTCAGGTGCGATGGGAATCTGTAACGTTCAGTCAATGGCTGCGGCCTGAATGACGCGCAGCATGAACCGTTCTGAAGCAAAACGCACCGCTCTCGCAGGGCGGGCTGGTTACTTCAAACTACCCGACAGGAACTGCTGCAAACGCTCGGATTTCGGATTGACCAGCACTTCACGTGGGTTACCGCTCTCTTCGACCAGGCCCTTGTGCAGGAAAATCAGCTGGTTCGACACTTCACGGGCGAAGCCCATTTCGTGGGTGACCACCACCATGGTCCGGCCTTCCTGAGCCAGCGCCTGCATGACCTTCAGCACATCGCCGACCAGCTCCGGGTCCAGGGCGGACGTCGGTTCGTCGAACAGCATGACTTCCGGCTCAACCGCCAGCGCGCGGGCAATTGCCACGCGCTGCTGCTCGCCGCCGGACATATGCCCTGGATAGGCGTCCTTGCGGTGCGAAACACCGACCTTGTTCAGATAATGTTCGGCCTTTTCCAGCGCCTCTTTCTTCGGTACACCCAGTACATGGACAGGCGCTTCGATGATGTTTTCCAGCGCAGTCATGTGCGACCACAGGTTGAAATGCTGAAACACCATCGACAGGCGCGAGCGCATGCGCTGCAACTGTTTCGGGTCGGCAGCTTTCAGACCGCCGTTCTTGTTGGAAACAAGCTTGAGCTCTTCGTTGTTGAGCAGGATACGGCCTGACTTGGGTTGTTCCAGCAGATTGATGCAACGCAAAAACGTGCTTTTGCCCGAGCCGCTGGAGCCGATGATGCTGATGACATCGCCGGCCTTGGCGGTCAGCGAAACGCCTTTGAGCACTTCGTGACTGCCGTAGCACTTGTGCAGGTCCTGGACTTCCAGTTTGTTCATGATGTCGGTTCTCACAAGTAATCAGTCGCTGAGCAGGCGACCGCTGCGCAGGGGCGTGCGGCCGGCCACTTTGGCCATCCAGAAACCCGGCTGGGCGTAACGCAGTTTTTCGATGGCAAACAACACCCCGGCCGTGCCGGCACAGACGGTCGTGGCGCGATCGGTCAACGGGTCGATGACTTCAAACAGCGGCTCGCCGGGTTCCACCCAGGCCCCGGCCGGGCGCAGGAAGGTCAGCACGCCGGGATGGGGCGCGTAAATCATTTCGGTGCCTTCGAACGGCATGCCTTCGCAGGCCTCATGGCCAGGCTGCGGCCACTCGCCGCTGATCAGCCCCTGCTCGGCCAGAAACGCCAGAATACCTTCAGCGTAAGCCTCGGCCTCGGCCTTGCCGGTGTTGGCCTGGCCGCCCAGCTCCAGCGTGGTCGCCAGACACGCCAGAGGGATCTGCGCGTCGGGGAATTGCTTGGACAACCGCAACCACGGCAGCGAACAGGCTTCGTCGAACGAGCTGCCGCCGGAATCTTCGGCCAGCAGCGCGACGGTCACCCCCAGATGCGCGGACAGCGAACGCCACTGCGGCCAGTGCTGCGGCAAGGCGTACATGTGCAGCGACGCATCGGTGTCGCAATGCAGGTCCAGCACGACATCAGCGCTACAGGCGTGACTCAGCAACACCCGCTGCATGCCGGCCAGCTCACTGCCGGCAGGTGGCAACTGGGCGAGTACATCGGCCATGGCCTGACGAATCAGTCGAGTGTTGGCGTGGGGATCATCGCCCAGCTTGCCCGCCAGTGCTTGAGCCACCGGCGCGCTCAACTCGGTGAAATCGCGATTGAAGTTCTTGCCGCTGCCGTATTCAAAACGTCCCTGGTGATTGCCTTGCAACAGCTGGCCCAGGCCAATCGGGTTGGCGACCGGCACCAGCTCGATGACGCCGTTGAGCAAGCCCTGCTCTTCGAGCTGAACAAGGCGCTTCTTCAGCTCCCAGGCGGTGCGCATGCCGGGCAGTTCATCGGCGTGCAGGCTGGCCTGAATGTAGGCCTTGCGCTCGCCCTGACCGAAGCGGAACACGCTCAACGTACGCTGGGTGCCAAGGTTGCCCCATGGCAGGTCGTGATCGATGCGTTGCATATCAGTGCTTCCTCGGTGCGAGGTAACTGAGCCAGCGGCGCTCGGCCAGCTTGAACAGTTTCACCAGAATGAACGTCAGGCACAGGTAGAACACGCCTGCCGTGATGTAGGCCTCGAACGGCAAGTAGAACTGCGCGTTGACGGTGCGCGCCGCGCCGGTGATGTCGATCAGCGTGACGATGGACGCCAGGCTGGTGGTCTGCAGCATCATGATCACTTCGTTGCTGTACTGCGGCAATGCGCGACGCAAGGCCGATGGCAGCAGGATCCGGCGGTACATCTTGGCTTTCGACATGCCCATGGCGCGCGCCGCTTCGATCTCGCCCGGAGGCGTGGATTTGAGGCTGCCGGCAATGATTTCGGCGGTGTAAGCGCTGGTGTTGATCGCGAAGGCCAGGCAGGCGCAGAACGTCGCGCTCGACAGCCACGGCCACAGCACGCTTTCACGCACCGCCTCGAATTGCGCCAGCCCGTAATAGATGAGGAACAACTGCACGAGCATCGGCGTGCCGCGGATGACGTAGGTGTAGCTCCAGGCCAGCAGGTTGACCCAAGCGACTTTCGACACGCGCATCAGGCCCAGCGGCAACGCTGCAAGCAAGCCGAAAAACAACGACAGGGCGAGAAGTTTGAGGGTAACCAGCAGGCCGCCGAAATACAGCGGCAGGTTTTCCCAGACCACGTTGTAATCGAAGATCATAGGTCCGCCACCCTTACGCCAGCCGAGTAGCGCTTTTCGATGTAGCGCAGTACCAGCAGCGAGACACTGGTGATTACCAGGTACATGGCCGCGACTGCGAGAAAGAACGTAAAGGGTTCGCGGGTGGCATCTGCCGCCTGCTTGGCCTTGAACATCATGTCCTGCAAACCAACCACGGAAATCAGCGCCGTGGCCTTGGTCAGTACCAGCCAGTTATTGGTGAAGCCGGGAATCGCCAGACGAATCATCTGCGGTACCAGGATACGGAAAAACACCCGCCCGCCGCTCATGCCATAGGCCATGCCGGCTTCGGCCTGTCCCTTGGGAATCGCCATGAATGCGCCGCGAAAGGTCTCAGAAAGGTACGCACCAAAAATGAAACCCAGCGTGCCGATACCGGCCACCAGTGGGTTCAGGTCAATGTAGTCGTCATGGCCGAGCAGTGGCGCGATGCGGTTGAGCAGGTCCTGACCGCCGTAGAAAATCAGCAGAATCAGCACCAGATCGGGAATGCCGCGGATCACGGTGGAATACAGGTCGCCCAGCCACGCCAGCCAGCGCACCGGCGACAGCCGCAATGCCACGCCGATCAGGCCGAGCACGATCGCCAGCGCCATGGAGCACAGAGCGAGCTGCAAGGTCAGCCATGCGCCGTCGAGAATGACGGCTCCGTAACCTTTCAACATGTTGTTTGGCCCTCAAGCGCGGGATAGAAAAATGGCGCAATCAGTCGGTACGGGACCTGCTGCTTGCGCCATTGACGGCTTCAAACCACGTTACTTGCCGTAGATGTCGAAGTCGAAGTACTTGTCTTGAATGGTCTTGTATTTGCCATTGGCACGAATGGCCGCGATGGCTGCGTTGAGCTTGTCCAGATCAGCCTTGTCGCCCTTGCGCACGGCAATGCCGACGCCGTCACCGAAGTAGTTGACGTCGGTGAAGGCCGGACCGACGAAGGCAAAACCTTTACCGGAATCGGTGTTGAGGAAGCCGTCCTGCAGCAAGGTTGCATCCGCCAGGGTGCCATCGAGGCGACCGGCGCCGATGTCCAGGTAGATTTCATTCTGCGAGCTGTAGGGCTTGATTTCAGCACCCAGCGGAGCAAGGACTTCCTTGGCGAAACGCTCGTGGATCGAACCGCGCTGCACGCCGATGTTCTTGCCCTTGAGCTCGGTCATGCCATCACTGATGGCAGTGCCTTGCTTCATGACCAGACGGGCCGGGGTGTTGTAGTACTTGTTGGTGAAGTCGACGGACTTCTTGCGGTCTTCGGTGATGGACATCGAGGACAGAATGGCGTCGATCTTGCGCACTTTCAGAGCAGGGATCAGGCCGTCGAATTCTTGCTCGACCCATACGCATTTGACTTTCATCTCTTCGCACAGGGCGTTGCCGATGTCGTAGTCGAAACCGACGATGTTGCCATCCGGCGCCTTCGAAGCAAATGGAGGGTATGCCGCTTCGATACCGATTTTGAGGGGCTTTTCATCGGCGAACGCTGGCTGTGCCAGTACGGACAGTGCCAGCGCACCCAGCAGCATGAGCTTTTTCATTTCTTGGAACTCCATCGGTATAACGCGACAAATGGCAGTGAGCGAAAACGCTCAATGAGCAGGAGGAATCAGAAATTGCGACGCGATGTGCCGTCAGGTATCAGTCCCGACAGGCCTTCGGCGAGTGATCGGCATTTTAGCGGCAGGCGGAAAGTCGATATTTCTTCAATGCGACAACTAGTTACAGAAGCGCATGAAAACTACAACCACACGATTGACATCCAAAAAGCTTTGTGAAACTGCCCGACCGGGCAAACCTATCAACGAAGCAAATAACGCGCCCATTATTGGCAAAGCCTTGTGATCCGGCAAGCGCAGCGTGGGAGCAGGTTTCTGCAGGCCGATAAAATGCGTTGCGGTCGAGTCGAAATGCCCCACTCCGGTGCGCGAAGTTACCGGGTTGGGTGTTCGGTAACAAATCGATAATTCCCGGTTCTTGGGGGGCGGCTTAGGGCCTTGGCTCAAGAGCGTCGGCCTAACGGCTCGCCTGTTTCGCCTTCGGCGAGTTGCGTTTGAACAGCTTTAGGATCAAGAGCGTCGGCCTAACGGCTCGACTGTTTCGCCTTCGGCGAGTTACTT